>JBAZHT010000078.1:0-584 GCA_041652255.1 Bacteroidales bacterium | reverse complement strand
AGTTCTTCCATGTATGCCGGCATTTTTTCCTGCAGATCCAGATAAGCTTCATGGTAGTCCATGCCTCTGTACAAAAGCAATGCATATTCCAGGTAATAAAAACAGGCAAACACGGAAAGGATATGTCCGTGAGTGATAGAAGAGACCTGTGTTGTCAGCCGGAAACGTTCACTGACAGGTTTGTCATAACAAACAAACAATAGCGGGGCAATCCTCATGAGTGAACCGTTCCCGTTGGAATCTCCGGTTGTTCCTCCGGCTAATTGCGGCTCAACTCCTTGCGCCAATCTGTTGATCGCTTTGCATGTGGCCGCTCCAATATCAAAGACAACACCACTGGCAGTCCAATAGTTTTCCCGGCTCCATTTAACAAATTTCTTTGCCACTGCGTTCAGATCGAATCCCTCTGCAATTGACTCGGCAAGGCAAAAGGTAAGCGAACTGTCATCGGACCAGGTTCCAGGCTGTAAATCATAGGTGCCATTGCCCTTCATATCTCTTACAGGGTCATTTTTTCTTTGGATACGGGTGGAAAATTCCACGGGAACACCCAATGCGTCGCCGGTTGCAACACCAAAAAGAAC
>JBAZHT010000077.1:0-7977 GCA_041652255.1 Bacteroidales bacterium | reverse complement strand
ACAGGCCCTGGAAACCGGGCTGGCAGATGAGCTCTGGGGGCAGGATGAGCTTATATCCTACCTGAGTTCTGTTTACGACGGCATCCCTGAAAACAGGATCCCAAAAGCCGGACTTCAGGATTATATACAATATTTACAGCTTAATACTAAAAAATTCCCCCGGGAGAAGATCGCTCTTGTCTATGCCTCGGGAGATATTGTCTCTGGAAAAGGATTGGGACAGGTTTTCGCGGAAGCCTATGCGGAACAATTGAGAAAATACCGGAACGATTCTACAGTTAAAGGTGTTGTGGTCCGTGTAGAAAGTCCCGGGGGAGATCCCCTTGCCTCAGCGATCATTGCAAGGGAACTTCAAATGACCAGGAACGTGAAGCCGGTTGTCGTATCCATAGGAGATATGGGAGCTTCGGGTGGGTATTGGATAGCCAGTGCAGCAGACGGCATCTATGTCAATCCTTCAACATTGACGGGGTCCATAGGCGTGTACAGCATATCTTTCAACGGTGAAAAGACCCTGAATGAATTGTTGAGTATCAGGAATGAAACGGTAGACACACATCCCTTCAGTCACTTTGATTCCTATTACCACAGCAAAAGCCAACGGGAATTAGAGATTATAGGGGAACAGGTAGAAGCCACTTACAACCGTTTTCTGGATGTCGTTTCCCAAAACAGGGCCATGGACAGGCAGACTGTGGAAGAATTGGCAGACGGAAGAATCTGGTCCGGAACGGATGCTATTGACAAAGGCCTGGCCGATCAAAAAGGAGGCCTTGCCGATGCCATCAGAAACGCAGCCTTAAGAGCAGGTGTTACGGACTACCGGTTGGTCGTTTACCCGCAACCCTTCAGGATTATGGACCTTATAAACATGTCCGGACGTAAGGTAATGGCAGACCCGCAAACGATCATTCGCAATCAAATACGGGACTTGTTGGGAGACCAGGGGCTTCAGGCCCGTCTTCCTTTTGATGAAAAAGCATTATCATGGTAGTAGAAGGAGTTATCCTGTAACGGTTATCTATCCGGTAGCCGATCACCCATACAACATCATCCCCGGAACACAGCAGGTGGACATCCTGTTTCTGGTAGAGGGGGATCTTCAGATCGGTCAAAAAATCACTGATCTTTTTAAATCCGTTCATTCCCAGGGGTATAAACTTATCCCCGGGTTCCCATTTTCTTATTTTCAGGGGATAGCCCAGTGTATCACCATCCAGTGCTGCCGTTTTGGGATCTTCGGGGATAACAAAGCCGGGAGTGCGTTCTATTTGTTGTACGGACACGCCCGGGGATGTCCCGGGATCGACCAGGTCCCGGATTACCAGTTCACCACGGTCTATCCAGAGAATGTGTGATCCTGAAAAAAAATGTTTTCCGCTCTGCCCTTCCATAGCCGCAGCTATTGGTTCGGTCTGAGAGGGATTGAACCCGTACGGAGAAAGAAATTCGTACAACAGGAAGTTCATATGTTCCTGAATCAAAAGGGCCGGAATTGAAAAACCCCTTTCAGATCTGCATTCTTTCCCTTTTTCTCTGACATAGGAATCCAGGACCTGCTGTGCCTGCAGAAAAAGTCCGGAATTTTTGGCAAAGCGGACAGCCACATTGGGACTGATCTCTTCCAAAACAGGCATCACCAGGTGCCTGATTTTATTTCGTGCAAAATCTGTTTCCAGGTTGGTGGAATCCGTCCGGTAAGGAATGTCTTGTTCTCTTGCATAGTCATCTATAACGGAACGGGGCACATCAAGCAGCGGCCTGATAATGTCCCCGGTCTTTTCCCTCATACTGCACAATCCCCTGACACCTGTTCCCCTGATAAGGTTAAGCAGCAGGGTTTCAGCCTTGTCATTGGCGTTGTGTGCTACGGCTGTGTATGAGAATCCTTCTTTTTGAGATAGAGCTTCAAACCATTGATAACGAAGCTCCCTGGCAGCCATTTCCAGGGAAATTCCTTTTTTTGCGGCATAATCCCGGGTGAGTACTGTTTCCCGGTAAAATGGAATATGATTTTCTTTTGCCCAGGAGCCCACAAAATCGCAATCCCGGTCACTTTCTTCTCCCCTGAGTGAAAAATTCATATGGGCGATCGCAGTCCTGGAACAGATCCTGCTTCCTTCCGGGGTTTTTATCCAGCGTAAAAAAAGATGCGCCATGACCATGGAATCCACACCACCGCTAACCGCCAGCAGCAATCCGCCAACAGGATCCGTCAATAATCTTTTAACCGCTGCACAAAATGCACGCTCAACCATGTTGTATTTCCTATTTATTGGATATGGTATAGGAAAGCCCAATGGAAAGCACTTCCCTGAATTGTACCCTGGGTGCTTTGTCCCCGTATTTATCGGCAATTTTTATATTGTCATCGTATATCAGGTTGGTGCGGATGTTGGCATTCATAAATTTGTTGAGCTGCATGGAAATGGAAAGGTCCCACAGCACCTGGATATCCTGTGGTTTGTTCAGGTAATCGGAGAACAAAACCAATTCGGTATCCACCTTGACATTTTTAAAAACTTCTTTCTCCAGTTTGACTTTCAACTGGGCCCCAAATTCTTTACGAACACTTTCGTCGGGCTTATTTCCGTAATTCTCCCGCAATTCGGGTACCCTGACAACAACAATACCTCCCGTCAAAGGCGCAAAAGTCATGGACAACCAGGGAAACGGCTGGTAATCCATACCCAGGGCCAAAGTCGTATACAAGGGAGCTGCAAACTGGGATACCAATGTAGTATCCGGTGAAGTGTATTTGTAGCCCTTTGCCATTTGAGTCTTAATTCCCAATGCAGCCGAAAAATAAAGTTTTTCCGTTGCTTTGTATCCGAATTTGGAATCCAGGGATACCCTGTCGTCTGTCTTTTTGAGAATATCCCCGAACATTTTTACAAATCCGTAACCTATCTGGAAACGATTCTGAAATTTAATGTTGTTCTTGTCGTAATTGGCTTTGGCATCTATATACCCTCCCAGCGCAACAGAGCTGTTGCCCCCTGCCGCCCAGTTAGTCAGTGAAGTCTGGGAAAAATTCAATTGGGACAATAATGAGTTTGTCCAGAAAGTAGGTTTTTTGGGAGCCGGCATGGCGGCAAGTGCTGCCTGCCTGCTTTCTTCAATAAATTTCGCTATTAATATGGAATCTTCAATCGCACGCTGCCTGGCGGAATCCACTTTGGCAGCCAGCCTGGTATACATCCTGGTCAATTCTTCATAGGAGGGTATTTTCGTACTGTCTTTTGTCAGGGAATCCACCCGGATTGTTTCCTGTGCAAAGGAAACCGTCAATGTCATACACAATGACACGGCGATCAATACAATTCGCTTCATAAAATATCAATTATTCCTGATCTGCTTTTACATCGTCTGCACAAAACGCAAAGCCAAGTCGTTTGCCTGTCTGCATTTTTGCACTGTCAATTTTTGCGTTCATTTGCTCTACTGTGGCAACAGCAACCGTCTCATATGGAGGAGCCAGCAGGTCGAATGAGAGACTATACAATACAGCCGTTTCTACCACATTGACGATAGCGTTTTTATCTATCGTTCGTTTTCCAAAAGCAGCAAGATCACGAGTTTGCTGACGTTTTCCTTCCGTGAAATAACTTTTATCTTTGTTGATAAACATCCTGGCTACCAGATAGCCCAGGTCATCTTTCCGGTTGTACTTAAACGAATCTGTCAAAAAATTGTATACGGAAATTACACCGCAATAGGTGGAAAACGGTTCCTTTTTTGTGTATTCGTTCTTCCATACGGGATGATCCCTGTCAAACTGAAATACATCGGTATGCATGCTGAACAGCAGTATATCATCTGCAAATTTCAGTTCGGCTTCAAATTTCCCACGGTCTCTGTATTCAAAACGCACACGACGGTTTTCTCCGTCTTCCAGAAGTTCGTTTATGTCGTTGCTCATTTCGTGCAGCACTTCTTTGACCAGGTTAAATACCTCAAGCGTTTGAAGATAAACCTTGTTTTTCAACTGGGATTTTTCATTCAATCCTTTAATGATCTGTTGTCTTGCAGGACGCGTTTCTGAATTTGTCATGATTTATTGTTTAATATGCCCTGGCAAATACGACTCTTTGTGCCGAGGGTTTTCCACTGTACATACATTTTCCCGGCCTGGGATCTTCCCTTTCGGGTATCAGTCGTATAGTAGCTTTGGTTTCTTCTTTGATCTTTGCTTCCGTTTCCGCAGTTCCGTCCCAATGGCAAAGGAAAAACCCCCCGTCTTCTATACGTTCCCGGAATTCATCGTAACTGTTTATCTCGAAGGTGTTCCTGCTCCGGAAATCAAGGGCTTTCATGTAAATATTGTCCTGAATCTCCTTTAATAAAGCGACAACGGTCTCTTCTATTCCTTCCAGAGGCAGGATCTGTTTTTCCAAAGTGTCTCTGCGGGCCACCTCAACGGTTCCGTTTTGCACATCCCGGGGACCTACCGCAATTCTGACAGGGACCCCTTTTACTTCCCACTCGGAAAATTTAAATCCTGAACGAACATTGTCCCTGTTGTCCAATTTTACACTCAAACCCATCTTCTGCAGACGGTCGTTCAGGTCTTGCAGGTGAGAACAAATAGCCCCCATTTCCTCTTCTCCCTTGTATATGGGTACCAGGACAACCTGTATGGGTGCCAGTTTCGGAGGTAACACCAATCCGTTATTATCTGAATGGGCCATGATCAGGGCACCCATCAATCGTGTGGAAACGCCCCAGGAAGTAGCCCATACATAATCCAGTTTCCCTTCCCTGTTGGCAAACTGAACATCAAAAGCTTTGGCAAAATTCTGTCCCAGGAAATGAGAAGTACCGGCCTGCAACGCTTTTCCGTCTTGCATCAATGCTTCTATACAGAGTGTTTCAACGGCTCCGGCAAAACGTTCGGATGCCGTTTTTGGTCCCGTCCACACGGGCAGGGACATGATTTCTTTTGCAAAAGACGCGTAAACGTCCACCATGCGACGGGTTTCTTCCATGGCTTCCTGAGCGGTGGCATGTGCCGTGTGGCCTTCCTGCCACAAAAATTCAGTTGTACGGAGGAATAACCGGGTCCTCATTTCCCATCTGACTACATTGGCCCATTGATTACAAAGAATGGGAAGGTCGCGGTACGATTTGATCCAGTTACGGTATGTATTCCATATAATTGTCTCGCTTGTGGGACGAACAATCAATTCTTCTTCCAGTTTGGCATCCGGGTCCACAACCAGGCCTTTCCCTTCCGGATCGGACATCAGCCGGTGATGGGTAACTACCGCACATTCTTTGGCAAAACCTTCCACATGCTCGGCTTCCCTGCTTAAAAAAGATTTGGGAATGAATAAAGGGAAATAGGCATTAACATGGCCCGTTTCTTTAAAACGCCGGTCCAGTTCTGCCTGCATTTTTTCCCATATGGCATAACCGTAAGGTTTGATTACCATACAGCCTCTGACAGCGGAATTCTCGGCAAGATCCGCTTTAATAACCAGATTGTTATACCATTCCGAATAATTTTCATCCCTGTTCTTTATCTCTTTTGCCATATATGTTTTTTTACTGGTACAATATTTGTTATATTTTTTTATAGAAAAACTATACGAAAAACTTGTCTTTTTCCTTTGTTTTTACTATATTTGGTGCAAAAGTACATAATTTGCTTTAAATAAAAACAGGAGGTGCAAAATGAAAAGATTTTTTATCCTATTATTACCGGTCGCCGGACTGCTGGCTGTATCGTGCGGGACGGGACATCAAGTAGCGTCCTCCAGGTATGATGATGCTACCTACTTCAGACCGGACGTTACCGCCCGGGTACACCTGCTTGCCACGGCAGCAGAAGCCGAAGAACTGATAAACGAAACCATTGAGCAGGCCGGGAAGGAAGGAGCACGGGTGGAAACGGTTTATACAAATCCGGATGGCGTCGTTAACATTGACGTTGAACCCGGAACTACATATCTCATTGCAAACCAGAACAACGACACTTACGCCCGGAAACTTCAAATGTTCGATGACGAAGATCAGGATTTCAGCCTGACTATTAACATGAATTTCGGTTATGATTACATGTGGTCGGACTACTACTGGTACAGCCCCTGGCACAGGCCCAGATATTGGTACAGACCGTATTCTTACTGGGACCAGTGGTACTGGTATCCACGTTCCTGGTACTATGATTACTGGTATAACGACTGGTGGTACAATAGCTTCTATTATCCTTCCTGGTCTTACTATTCTTGGATGGGTCCCTATTCTTACGGGTATCCTTACGGATATTATTCGGGACATCACCACGATAACCGCCACAACAATGATTCTCCTTACCGGGATAACCGCAGGAACGATCTCCGGCGGGTATCACCGAGCAATATGGTAGCTTCCAATTCCACAAGATCCGGTGGGTCTTACAGAAGGGAAAATCCCCAGATAGATCAGATATCCGGGAACCGCACTACCAGGACTCCCGTAAGAGACGATGTAAAGAACCCGGTTACCGAAGGTGGAACTACAAATTACAGGAGAGTGACCGGCACAACCAACTCGGAAGCTGTATACAGGGATCCTTCCACCAACACAAGGTCCCGTAATGAACAGACTACGGGGAACACATTTTACCGCAGATCTTCCAACTTGTCACAAACCACCAACAGGGAGAACAACCGTTCCTCAACAACTTCTTCTACTGTCAACCCGGGGAACAGTCGCAGTTTTTACCGTGGTGATCAGTCAAGTTCTCGCGTAACTCGTTCTTCTGGAACCAGTACGGGAAGCCAATCCAACGTAAGCACCCAGACACGTTCCTCTAACAGAAGCAGTTCTTCTTCTTCTTCTTCTTCTTCCTCTTCTTATTCTTCCGGCAGCAGAAATACAGGTAGCTCAGGAGGTTCTACGCGTTCTTCCGGCGGGAGTTCAACAGGCGGCGGCGGAAGTGTTTCCCGTTCCGGATCAAGTGGCGGTTCATACCGCAGATGATCTGTATTTGTTAATTATATATTTGACCCCTTAAAAAAATGAAAAAATATCTGATTTTGATCGCTTTGGTGTTTCCTATTGCCCTTTCCGGACAAAATGCATGGGATGCTCTCCGTTATTCACAATTGAATTACCAGGGCACGGCCCGTTCCATGGCTTTGGGTAATGCCGTTACTGCTTTGGGAGGTGATTTCGGATCCATTATGCTGAATCCGGCTGCATCCGCCGTTTATCCCTATTCAGAAATTTCCTTTACCCCTTCCCTTTCCACGCAGTTTTCCCAGGTCAGCTATTTTGGTCAGGAAACCGATGACCGTTATACCCGCGGAGGTATCTCCAATATGGGATATGTGGGCACCCTGGACCTTTCCAACAGTACGGGACTTATTTCTCTTTCCTTTGCTGCAGGTTACAACAAAGTACAGGATTTTTCAATGCGCACCTCTGTTCGTATGAACGATGCAGTAACCAGCTGGTTGTCACCCGTAGCTACCATGACCGACGGGATCCCCTATTCAGATCTTGAATCGGGAGACACTTACAATCCGTATTACGATTCCAATGCGGCATGGCGGTCTATTCTGGCATGGGATACATACCTGCTTGACCCATTACCGGGAACTATAGATCAATACATAGGCGCGACGGAGAACCTTGACGGAGAAATGATAGTAGTTGGCGGTCCGCTTGATCAGCGTTTCATTAAAGAATCCAGGGGGAGTATGGGAGAATACCTCCTGAACATGGGAGCAAATATTGGGAACAGGTTTTTTGCCGCTTACAGTCTCAATTTTCGCAATATCTATTACCGTACTTATGAAAAGTTCACGGAAACCTCACAAAATCCAGAACATTTTGAAACCGGGTTTTCATCATTCTCTCATTCATACGATCAGGTGACAACCGGTTTGGGATTTAATATGAAATTCGGGATTATTGCCATTCCGTTTAATAATATGCGTCTGGGAGCCAGTGTAACCTCTCCTACCTGGACATCCCTGACAGACGAAT
>JBAZHT010000076.1:0-8028 GCA_041652255.1 Bacteroidales bacterium | reverse complement strand
GACCTCGTGAAACTTATTCGTGCGGCTGGCTCTGATGCCATGTCCGCTTTTGCCTTTAAAGTTAGTATGTGGTCTTGATTTTTATTTGAACGGACGTAAAATCACCGGATTTTATTTAAGTTTGTAAATGAAAAAAAACAAAATAATGAAATTTGAAATCAGGGAAATTTCCTCGCGCAAAGAAATGAAACGCTTTGCTCGTTTCCCGCTGAAACTCTATAAAAATCATCCGCAATATGTACCTACATTGATTGCCGATGAAATAAGCAATATACTTGATTCTCCCAGTCTGATTTACTGCAAACGGAAAATATGGATCGCCTGTGATCAGGGCGATAACGTTATTGGAAGGATCGTCGGGATCATTAATCCCCGCGCCAATGACATTTACAATAATAAAAGGGTCCGGTTCGGGTGGTTTGATGTAATAGAAAATTTTGAAGTGGCACGGGCACTGATAGACACAGTGGCTGTATGGGGTGGCCGGGAAGGAATGACTGAAATTCACGGGCCCCTGGGTTTTAATACATGGAACAAGCAGGGTATGGTTGTAGAGGGGTTCGATAACCTGCCTCAATTCAATTGTTTGTACAATTATCCCTATTATCCCGAATTTCTGGATAGACTGGGTTTTATCAAGGAAGTAGACTGGATCCAGTATATTATGCCTGCCAAGCAGCCCATTCCCGACAAAGTGGAACGGATAAACGAGATGATCCTGAAAAGATACAAACTCAGGGTGTTGAAATGGAGAACTCCCCGGGACTTCAAACCGTATCTGGATGATTTCTTTGATATGTATAACAAAAGTTTCATGACGGTACACAATTTCATTCCTTTGACACCTGAAGAGATCGAAGCCAGCATTAAATTTTACATAAAGCTGATCACCCCGGCATTATCCTGTTTTGTAGTGGACAGTGAAAACAAAGTAGTCGCTTTTTCTATTTCATTTCCTAGCATCTCACGCGCATTGCAAAAGGCAAAAGGACGCATCTTTCCCTTCGGATGGTTCCATATTTTAAAGGCCTTATTATTCTATAAAGATATTGATCTGATGATGAATGGAGCGCATCCTGACTGGAAAGGAAAAGGGTTGAGTTCCATATATCACTACCACACCAACAAAACTGCTATCAGGAAAAAACTGAGGTGGGCTGTGACCAATCCGCAGCTGGAAACCAATCATGCCATTGACGTATGGAAAGAATACGACACAAAACTGCATACGAGAAGACGGTGCTATATTAAATCCATTGATAAATAATTAAAATGACTATCCGTGAAATAGTATCACTGCTGCGGGCTACCGTTCTCTGCGGAAAAATTAATGAAAATGACAGCGTGGAGTATTGTTTTGCATCTGATCTTATGAGTGACGTACTGACCGTGTGCCGGTCCGATTTTATGTTGATCACGGGGTTATCCAATATGCAGAGTATCCGGACCGCCGAAATGAGTGATCTGAGATACGTCCTGATAGTACGGGGCAAAACCCCGACGCAGGAAATGGTTGAACTTGCTGAAGATAACGGCATGGTACTAATTGTCTGCCCCTACTCGTTATTTAAAACATCCGGGATATTATACCAGGCCGGCCTGAAAGGAGTATATTAATGGAATTAACGTTTCAGATCCTGGGAGGAGATTTTACTTCCGCGGGAACGGCTTCATCCAAAGTGCGCCGTACCCTGAAAGAACTGGGAATTGATGCCTCAGTCATTAAACGGGTGGTAATTGCTCTTTATGAAGCGGAAGTAAACATTGTGGCACATGCCTATAAAGGACAGATAACGGCCTCCATAGATCCGGAACAGGTATTTTTAAAATTGGTGGATGAAGGGCCTGGTATAGCCGATATTGAGAAAGCCATGACGCCGGGGTTTTCAACGGCTTCCCAGCAAGTAAGGGAAATGGGTTTCGGGGCCGGAATGGGGCTTACCAATATCTGTAGGAATGCCGATGTTTTTAATATTCATTCCATTCCGGGAAAAGGCACCACTGTTGAAATAACTATTCAAATCAAATGAATTCAGATATACATACCAAGCCTTTCCATCATGCTTTGCGCATCCGCCAGGAAGTCTGTATAGGATGCTCGCGTTGTATGCGCGTTTGTCCGACCGAGGCCTTGCGGGTAATTAACGGCAAGGCAACGCTCCATCCGGAATGGTGTGTTGATTGCGGAGAATGTTTTAATGTATGCCCGGTGAAAGCCATTGTTGTAGAAGATGATGACATTTCACAGATATTCAGCTTTAAACACAGAATTCTGTTGGTCCCTTCCATTTTTTTTGCACAATTTGAAGAAAAACTGACACTGGATGCGATCAAAGGGATCCTCTATGAAATGGGGTTTACCGAATTATGTACCGTTGAGCAGGGTGCCGATCTGCTGGTAGATGAAATCAATAAATATGTCCGGGAATTTGACGGAGAAAAACCGGTCATTTCCTCGTTCTGTCCGGCTGTAGTAAGGCTTATCCAGGTCAGGTTCCCGTCTATGACAGACAGGATCATGCGTCTGATACCGCCGCTTGAAATAACGGCTCAGTATTACAGAAGCGAATACGAAAAAAACGGAGTTCCCCTGGAAGATGTTGGCATCTTCTATGTAACGCCCTGTGCCGCTAAAATAGCAGCTATAAAAGCTCCTGTCGGGGGGTACAGCTCACCGATCAACGGCGTGATCAATATGTCAGAATTGTATAATAAAGTGTTTTTGACATACAAACAGAAAGGGCCCAATGAAAATGAATATTGCAACCTGATCCATTCATCCCTTTCTTCTACAGGAATCCGCTGGGCTACAACCGGCGGGGAAGCCTCCAATATCAGGGGGAGGTCCCTGGCCATTGACAGCATGCCCAATGTAATTGATTTCCTGGAACGATTGGAAAACGAAGAAATAAGAGGGGTAGATTTTCTGGAACTCAGGGCCTGTGATATGTCCTGTTGCGGTGGAATACTTGTCCAGGACAACCGTTTCCTGGTTAAAGAGCGGATAGATAAAAGGGCGGAAGAACTGCCTGCCCGGCACGCCCTGGATGAATCGTTCCGGCAGGTTTGTTCCGGCTACATACCCATGGAACGGGTAGAACCCAAAGCCATGGTCAAATACCATCCTGACCTTACCATTGCCCTGGAACGAATGGAAGAAGCCAGAAAACTCAGGAAAATCCTTCCTGACATTGATTGCGGTGCCTGCGGAGCCCCTTCCTGCGAAGCCCTGGCAGATGACATAGTATGCAACCGGGCTACATTGGAACATTGTGTGCTAATGCACGCACATGAAGTAGATACCGACATGATGGAAAAAATATGGGGAAAAGAACGTTTTGTTAAGAAACAAATAAAAAAATGACAGTAAGAGAAATCATTGATTCATTACATTTAAAAATTTTTGCCGGTGAACAGGGACTGGATAATCCGGTGGAAGGCGGTTATACATCCGATCTGTTAAGCGATGTTATGGGGTATGCCGATGCCGGCAGGGTCTGGATCACCCTGCAAACTCATAAGAATATTATGGCCATAGCGTCCCTTAAAGAACTGGCCGCAGTGTTGCTTGTCAAAGGATTTGAACCCGATGAGGATACAAAGGCCCTTGCCGGGAAAGAAGGAATTCCGATCCTTGGTACCACAGAACAGGCATTTGAGATTTCCGGACGTTTGTACGGGCTGTTCAATCCCTGATCATGTTAGTCAAAGCCGATCTGCATATTCACACTTTTTTATCTCCCTGCGGGGATATTGGGATGACTCCCCTGAATATTGTGAGGAAGGCCAGGGAAAAAGCACTGGATCTTATTGCTGTTACGGATCATAATTCCACACTTCAGGGCCCCGAGGTATTCAGGCTTGGACAACGGGAAGGGGTGGCAGTAATATACGGTGCCGAAATTACCACCCGGGAGGAGGTGCATTGCCTGGCATACGTGGGGACGGAAACACAACGCGTGAAATTGCAGACATACCTGGAGCAACATTTACCTAAAATACCCAATGATCCGGAAATTTTCGGCTACCAGCTCTGGGTGGATGAACAGGAAAAAGTGTTGGGTGAAGCACCGTATCTTTTGATCTCTGCTCTGGATCAGACTATTGACCAGGTGGAAACATTCGTTCACGCTATTGGAGGTCTTTTTGTTCCTGCACATATAGAAAGACCCAGGAATTCACTACTCAGTCAACTGGGTTTTGTGCCTCCCGGGTTGCGAACCGATGCATTGGAACTTTCCCGGCGCACCCGCCCGGCAGATTTTTTGCTACTTCATCCGGAACTAAAAAAATACAAAATCATTCAATCTTCAGATACCCATTACATTGATGATCTTGGAGCCGTCTTTACTTTGTTTGAAATGGAAAAACCGGGATTTGAAGGATTGGAAACATCCCTGAAATCAATAAAATGAACGATCTGGCATTGCATCTTTTAGATATTGTTCAGAATTCACTGGCAGCGGGAGCAACATTAATTGCGGTCCGTATAGAGGAAAATCCCCGTGAAAATTTTTTACTGATAACTGTGGAAGATAATGGTTGCGGCATGAATGAAGAACAATTAAAAAAACTAAGTGATCCGTTTTTTACCTCTCGTACAACCCGGCGCGTAGGCTTGGGTGTCCCTCTTTTACGTCAAACTGCCGAACAGAGCGGAGGCAATCTGGAAGTTGTTTCCCAACCGGGTAAGGGGACCTGTCTTACAGCCCGTTTTCTATACGATCACCTGGACAGACCTCCGCTCGGAGACGTGGCTAACGCCATTGTTTTGATGATCTCGGCGAATCCCGGCGTGGATTTCGCATACAGGTATTCGTACAATGAAAAATCATACGAAATCACGACCAGACAACTAAAGGATGCACTGGATGGAGCACCCCTTAACGATCTGTATATCATGGAAATGGTTGAGGAAATGATCAAGGAGAATCAAAATGACCTGAAAGTTTGCCAAAATGAATAATTTGGGCTTACTTTGCGGATTCATTTTTGGTTCTTATTTAAATAATATAATGATATGACAAAGATTAAATCATTGGACGATTTGCGGCAAAAAAAACAGCAACTCGAACAAAGTATGGAAATCAGGGAGAAGAGCGACCATCCTGAAAACCTTGTACAGATCAAGGTCGCGATGGCCACTTGTGGTATAGCCTCGGGAGCCCGCACGGTAATGAACGCACTGGTGGAAAAAATCAAAAAAGAAAATATTCCTGCTGTAGTTACACAAACCGGTTGTATGGGATATTGTTATGCCGAACCTACAGTTGAAGTTACAAAACCGGGATTTGATCCCGTGGTGTTTTCCTATGTCGATGTCAAAAAAGCAGAAGAGATCGTTGATAAGTACATTCTCAACAATGAATTGATTGACGGGATCCTGCCTCCGAATTACCAGACTATTTAATTCATTCCAAAATAAAGAATCATAATGTATAAAATGCAATTACTTGTTTGCGGCGGGACCGGATGTCGGGCCTCCGCGAGCGCAACAATTGTAGAAAAACTGAATGAATCACTGAAGGCTCACCAATTAACAGAAGAAGCACAGGTCGTTACAACCGGATGTTTCGGATTCTGTGAGAAAGGGCCCATTGTGAAAGTGATTCCGGACAACACGTTCTACACAAAGGTCAAACCGGAAGATGCAGAAGAGATCGTTGCCGAACACATCCTGAAAGGAAGAAAAGTAAGCCGTCTGCTTTATGAAGATCCCGAAAACAAGGAACACATTGTTGATTCCAAACACATGGGATTCTATCAGAAACAAATGCGAATTGCACTCAGGAATTGTGGTGTTATTGACCCTGAAAATATTGATGAATACATAGCTCGGGACGGGTATTCGGCACTGGCACAGGTTATTACCGATCTCACCCCCGAACAGACCATTGATATGGTAAAACAAAGCGGATTGCGGGGCAGGGGCGGAGCCGGATTTCCCACAGGGTTGAAGTGGGAGATCACAAGTAAATTCTCATCGGATCAAAAATACGTTGTCTGTAATGCCGATGAAGGAGACCCAGGAGCTTTCATGGACCGTTCCATCCTGGAAGGAGATCCCAACTCAATTATTGAAGCCATGGCTATCTGCGGGTATTGTATAGGGGCTACAAAAGGTTTGGTATACATTCGGGCCGAATATCCACTGGCCATCAAACGACTTAAGATAGCTATAGAACAGGCTCGTGAATACGGGCTACTGGGAGATAATATATTCGGGTCCAAATTCTCGTTTGACATGGAACTGCGTTACGGTGCAGGTGCTTTTGTATGTGGGGAAGAAACGGCCCTGATAGCTTCTATGGAAGGAAAGCGCGGGGAACCCAGGGTTAAACCTCCATTTCCTGCAGAAAGCGGCTACATGAACAAACCCACCAACGTGAACAACGTGGAAACGTTCGCCAATGTCCCCGTCATATTTTTAAAAGGCCCCGAATGGTATTCCGCCATTGGAACAGAAAAATCCAAAGGGACCAAAGTGTTTGCCCTGGCAGGGAAGATAAATAACGTAGGTCTTATTGAAGTACCTATGGGTATTACCCTTCGCGAGATCATTTACGAGATCGGAGGAGGCATCAAGAACGGCAAAAAATTCAAAGCAGTGCAAACCGGAGGTCCTTCAGGAGGCTGTCTTACGGAAGCACACCTGGATACCCCAATTGACTTTGACAGCCTGCTGGCTGCCGGTTCCATGATGGGATCCGGCGGTATGATCGTAATGGATGAGGATGACTGTATGGTTTCCATCGCCAAATTTTACCTGGAGTTTATAGTGGAAGAATCGTGCGGGAAATGTACGCCCTGCCGGATCGGCAACAAGCGTATGCTGGAGATCCTGGAAAAGATCATACAGGGAAAAGGAAATATGGAAGATCTGGACCACCTTCGCAATCTCGCTTACGTGATCAAGGACACTTCTTTATGCGGACTGGGTCAGTCTTCTCCCAATCCGGTGCTATCCACCCTGGAAAATTTCTATGACGAATACGTGGCTCACGTTAAGGAAAAAAGGTGTTTTGCCAAGCAGTGCAAAGCCCTGGCAAGGTATACGATCAATCCCGATGTTTGTACAGGATGTACCATTTGTGCCCGGAATTGTCCCGTTGACGCCATTACAGGAGAAAAACGCGAACCGCATTTCATCAACCAGGAAATATGTATTCATTGCGGCGTATGTTACCAGAAGTGTAAGTTTAATGCAATCATTGTTGAATAAGCGAAAAGATGGAAACTGTAAAATTAACCATAGATAACAGACATGTAGAAGTTCCCAAGGGAACCACCATACTCCAGGCGGCACATCAGGCCGGGATCAATATTCCCTCCCTGTGTTATATGAACCTGCCTCACCTGGCCCAGGAACACAAACCCGGAAGTTGCCGGGTGTGTGTGGTGGAGATCCCCGGAAGAAAAAACCTGGTCCCCGCCTGTGCCACCGAATGTACCGACGGAATAACGGTATTGTCGCATTCCCTGCGCGCCATCAACGCACGCAGAACTGTTGTTGAATTGCTGCTCTCCGACCATCCCAAGGATTGTCTGATATGTCCTTCTTCCGGAAACTGCGAGCTGCAGAAATTATCCATTACCATGGGGATCCGCGAGATCAATTCCGTTGAAAATGCGGCCATGTCTACTTACCGGAAGGACGCTTCTCCTGCGTTGAACCGCAATATGGACAAATGTGTGATGTGTCGCAGTTGCGAGACGGTGTGTAACGAGATACAGACTGTTGGAGCACTGAGTGCCGTGAACCGTGGTTTTATGTCTGTTGTGGCACCAGCCTTTGAACAGGAATTGACCGATTCGCCGTGTACGTTCTGCGGACAGTGTGTCGCTGTTTGTCCCACCGGTGCACTTACCGCTGTGGATAACACATTCCATGTGATCAGGGCTTTGGCCGATTCCAATAAATTTGTTGTTGTACAAACGGCACCGGCAGTACGTGCGGCGTTGGGAGAAGAATTCGGATATCCTCCCGGAACTTCGGTTACCGGAAAGATGGTCGCTGCTTTAAGATCA
>JBAZHT010000075.1:0-8478 GCA_041652255.1 Bacteroidales bacterium | reverse complement strand
CTTGATTGAAATACAGATCCATCACTTTGTCATAATAGAGACGGCGCTGTTCATTATACCCCATTCTGTTTTCTTTCATGTTTGACTCTTGTTTTGTGAGTCAACTTTTTTTAGGGAAAGACAAGGCGGCCACTTTTTCTGTAAACATCCATAAGTAATTTAAATTAGGTTAGATTAATGGTTAAGGTTTATAATTACTTGTGCAATTATTCTTCAAATATAATCAAAACTGCACGATCAGGTATTTTTTTATTCGTATTTCTAGCACAATTCTTCCAAATAATAGCTTATAATGTATTATTTCTTATATTCGCAAAACCGATTCCTAAAATTGTTCCAATCCTGTTCTTTTCAGATTTGGTTCCTTATTGCTCCTGACAGTTCCATTTTAAAATGTTCCTGGAACAAACAACGTTTTTATTAGATGTTGTTTGATTTGTTCCTGTTTATTACATATCTAACCTAAACACTTAATCAATGCTATCAAAAAAAACTATCCTCATGGTTTGCATCATGCTGGTTTCGGCGTATGCAAGCGCTCAGAACATTACCGTAACCGGGAATGTTTCGGATAAGACCGGCCCCCTGGTAGGGGTTACGGTTGTTGTGCAGGGGACGGTGTCATCCACCACCACGGATCTGGATGGATACTATTCCATCACGGTGCCTTCTTCTGCCACACTCTCGTTTTCCTCTCTTGGGTATAAGACCATTGAAGTACCTGTCAACGGCCGAACCCGGATTGACATTCTTATGGAGGAAGATGCTATTACACTGGAGGATGTCGTAGTCGTGGGATTCGGCACTCAGAAAAAAGTGAACCTCACGGGAGCCGTATCTTCCGTAAACGTACAGGAGGCTTTGACATCACGTCCCGTTGCAGACGTAGGCCGTGCGCTTCAGGGTTCTACACCCGGGCTTACCATTCAGGTGGGCAGCGGCGAAGTCGGTTCCGACGCTATTATGAAAATACGTGGTCACGTCGGTTCTGCAGAAGGTTCTACTACCCCTCTGATATTGCTGGACAACGTCGAAATCCCCAGCATACAGCTGGTTAATCCGGATGATATCGAATCGATATCTGTGTTAAAAGATGCTGCTTCAGCTTCCATTTACGGGTCCAAAGCTGCTTTTGGAGTTATTCTGATCACCACTAAAAAGGGAGCCAGGACAGAAAGTGTCAGTGTGAATTATTCGGGCAATATGTCGTTTCAGAATATGTCCAAAAAATATGAAATGGCCGGAGCAGATGCTTTGCATTACACTGTTGAAGCTGCTGAGCGAATTGGAACCACCACCCCCGTCGGAGCCTTCTGGCTTATAGACAGGGCCGGTTACAATGCTGCGGTTGCCTGGGAAAAGAAATACGGAAGCACTGTTGATCCTTACGATCCCATGACTTACGGCAGGGACTGGTATGTAGATGCCAGTAACAGAAAGATCGGTGTCAGGACTTACGATCCGTACGATTACCTGATTCGGGAATGGGCTCCCACCCAAACTCACAACTTATCAGTTAACGGCAAATCCGGGAGGACTGATTATAATATCGGATTGGGATACCTGGATCAGAGCGGTATGATGAAAACGGCTAAACATGACGATTTCCAACGCTGGAACGCATCTGCAAGAGTCAACACTCAGATCAATAAATACCTGTCTGTACACGCCGGTCTGATGTTTTCCAAAACGCAGAAACGGTGGGCCTATGCCACTTCTTCCACAACAGCGGATATATGGTATTATATGTACAGGTGGGGGCCAACTTACCCCATGGCGGAAACCGACGAGAGCGGTAATCCCCTTCGTAATGCCACTTATGAAACAGCTGTAGCCAATACGGCATCCGAGACCAATAATTTTACCAGTGCCAATGCCGGATTGACACTAACACCGGTGGAAAACTGGAATATAAACCTGGATTACACGTATTCCAATCAGGAAAGCATACGCCTTCAGCCCGGGACCAGTTTTCTGGCGGGGGACACCTGGGTTGCTCCTGTTCCGTTGAATAATGAAGGCGGATCCCGGATATACAGGGATAACGAATGGAACGAATTCAATGCCCTGGGAGCTTCCATCCCTGCATATATGCTCAACTATTCACGGTATACAGCTCCCGGTTCCAATCCCGACCATATTTACCGGTCTGCAGCCAATCGTGCCCGCAGTACCTTGAACCTTACTTCCACTTATGATCTGAATATCAACGATGTCCACATGTTCAATTTTATGGTGGGAATGAATGCTGTGACTTATGATTATAACTACTCATGGTCCCAGAAACTGCAATTGCTGGATTATACCAATCCCCAGTTTGATCTGGCGTCCGGGACTCAAACCTCTGGCGGTGATTCCCGTTGGGATTCCCAGCTGGGTTTCTTCGGCCGTATCAACTATAATTTTAAGGAGCGGTATCTGCTGGAGGCCAATCTTCGTTATGACGGAACATCCAAGTTCCCCACAGACCTTCAATGGCGCTGGTATCCTTCTTTCTCGTTCGGATGGCGGTTGATGGAAGAACCCTGGATGAGTTTTGCAAGGCCTGTTCTGACAAGCTTTAAGCTGCGTGGTTCTTGGGGTTCTATTGGCGACCAGTCTGTAAGTAACGCATTGTATGTTCCCACCATGAGCGGAGCTAATTCTTACTGGCTCCACGCCGGGGCAAGGGATACTTATTTTGGCACACCGGCTTCTGTATCCTCCATTATCACATGGCAGGATATAGTAACACTAAACCTGGGAGTGGATATCAGTCTGCTGAACGGTGAGCTGAGTGCTTCGTTTGATTGGTATCAGAGGGATACAAAAAACATGATCGTTCCCGGGGAAGGATTCTCCTACACATTCGGGACAACGGCTCCCAAAGGGAATTTCGGGTCATTACGGACTAACGGCTGGGAATTCTCCCTGAATTTCGGACATCAGTTTGGAAACGGACTTCGTATCACTGCCAGTGCGGCTTTGTCAGACGCATTGACCCATATAACAAAATACGGAAGTACTACAAGTATTAATTCCTGGTATGAAGGCAAGGTATACGGAGAAATATGGGGATACCAGGTTGACAGACTGTATCAGAACGATGATTTTGTATTCCAGAATGGCAATCTTGTAACTATAAAAAGTACGGACGGGTATACCATATATCAGCTGGCTGATGCAAATGCTCCTACACAAGGTAAGTTGCAGACAAGCTCCAACTTCAGGTTTGGCCCCGGTGATGTGAAATTCAAGGACCTTAACGGGGACGGTGTGATCAATAACGGGAGCCAGCTTATAGATGATCACGGAGACTTAACCGTTATCGGAAACACTACGCCTCGTTATGAATACAGTTTCCGTCTTGGCATGGAATACAGAGGTTTTGATTTTTCAGTATTCTTCCAGGGTGTGGGTAAACGTGAAATGTGGGGTGCCAGCCCGCTGACCATTCCGGGATTCAATTCTTCCGACGGAGCCATGCCTAAGGTCATTGCCCAGGATTTCTGGTACGAAACCTATGACGGGAGCGGCGATGTGATCGACAGCAATTACGACGCTTTTTATCCCCGTGCCTACAACCTGGGAGCAAGCAGTACCGGTAACAACATGCAGGTATCCGACAGGTATCTGTTGAACATGGCCTATCTGCGAATGAAAAACCTGACCATCGGGTATTCCATGCCCAGGCAGTTGACCCGTAAGGCGATGATCAACAATGTACGTATTTATGTATCGCTGGAAAATTTCCTGACATTCGATCACCTTCGCGGTCTGCCTATAGACCCTGAAGAAGTAGCCGGGTATTCCTACCTTAATGAGACCAACTACAATTCTTCCCGTACAGGTGTAGGCGTTCCTACCTTTAAAAGCGCATCTGTCGGCCTTCAGTTAACTTTCTAAAACCAGACACAATGAATAAAAAAATAATCATCTTAAGTTTATTAGCCGCATTCACCCTTGCGGGGTGCAGCGATTTTCTGGATCGTCCCCAGAAAACGGCTATGGACGATTCAAACTACTGGACCAACGAATCCAACGTTCGTTTGTTTGTAAATGGAGGTTATCCCAATTATTTCAACGGATACGATAGATCGTGGGGTACCGCTTACGTTCCTTACAGGGGGGCAAACTTCAATGACGATATGACTTCTGCCGGGAAACAAACATCATTTCTTGCTGCCGTTCCCGCTGACAACTGGTACCGTTCGGAATCGGCAACCACCATTTACTGGCTTTACAAAAGCGGAGCATCTGCATGGAATTTCGGGTGGGTCCGGAAATGGAATATACTTATTGAGCGCTTGGCCACAATGAAAGAAAACGGCTACCTGACAGATGAGCAGTATAACCATTGGAACGGTGTTGCCAGGCTTTTCAGGGGCATGGAATACAGCCGCCTGGTGCAATCATTCGGTGATGTTCCGTATTACGATCATCCTGTAAGTGATACCGATATGGATGAACAGTACAAAGACAGGGATCCCAGGACAACGGTGATGGATAAGGTGTATGAAGATTTTGTTTATGCCATGGAAAATATCAGGGCAAACGACGGAGATAATTATGTCAACAAATATGTAGCAGCAGCGCTGGCTTCGCGTTATATGCTCTTTGAAGGAACCTGGTACAAGTATCATTCCGGGTCAGGTTCCAACGATCTGGCAAAAAAATTTCTTGAATTGGTTGTATCGGCAGGTAACATGGTTATAAACTCGGGCAAATATGCTTTTGATACCGATTTTCGTTCCCTGTTCGGATCCGACAGCAAACCGGGAAATGAAATTCTTCTGTACCGTGAATACAGCGCGGAATTGTCAACAACACACTGTATTGCTTCTTATTCAAACCTTACAGAATCACAGACTCCTGCCGCCAATTTGGCTCTTGCCAAATCGTTTATCTGCAACGACGGGAAACCTTGGCAAAGTTCAACGGTTGAGGAGGCTGGTAATTTTGATCTAAAAAAGATGACCGTCACCCGTGACCCTCGTTTTGAAGCTACCTTCTGGGGAGCTCCTCTCCAGTCTGCGTCCACACTTTTATATGTATGCAAATTCATTGACAGGGTAGGGGTAACGTATTCTTTTGACAACTGTTCGGATCCTCGCCCCGCAAAATACGGATCCAGTACCAATACGAACGGATTTCCGGTTATTCGTCTTGCTGAAGTGGTCCTCAACTGGATTGAAGCCAAACAGGAACTGGCTCTCACCTACGGAGGTCCCGCTGTTACACAAAGCGATCTGGACAAATCAGTCAATGCCATTCGTAACAGGCCCCTGGATGATTATGCAATAGCACTTGGTGTACAGAAAACTGCCCCATTAATGTTAGGTGTCATTCCGGATGATCCGGCACGTACAGCATCCTGTGAAGCCAATACACTGGCGGGAGTTGTCAACGATCCGCTTCTGTGGGAAATACGCCGGGAACGCCGCATGGAATTTGTTTTTGAGAACAACCGTATACTGGACCTTCGCAGGTGGGGAAAACTGGAGTTGATGAACGGAGCAAACAACCCAGACTTGTTGTTGGGAACATGGTGTGATTTTAATACAACTCAGTCTGGGAATGATATCAATTTTAATTACCTGATCCCCGGAAAGCAAATCGATCAGGGAGATGCCAAGGCATTGAAAGTCATGAAGCCCGACGGTACCATTGTTGCTTATAACGGTACAAACAAAGCAGATATGGTAGGTTTCTATATACCGCAGGGTGTACAGAACCGGGATGCTTTTTCGGTGAGGAATTACCTGCAGCCCGTATGTACGGATGTCATTGAAATGTATGAAGATAAAGGGTACACCATAACCCAGAATCCCGGCTGGAACTAAATAGTTCGACAACCGTAGAAAAGAAAAGAGGTTGACATTACATCAACCTCTTTTCTTTTAGACTGAAAATGATATTAATCGTTCAGCGAGAATCGGTGGAATCCGGTAACTTTTACTTCCGGATCAATGGTTTTCAGGTATTCTTTTACCGAGATCTTTCCATCTTTTACAAAGGTCTGATCTTCCAAGGTGTATTCCTTGAAAAATTTATTGAGTTTACCCATGGCAATCTTTTCAACCATTTCTTCCGGTTTTCCTTCCATGCGTATTTGCTCACGGTAAATATGCATTTCCTTTTCTATGATACTCTTAGGACAGGATTCGCGATTTACAGCAACAGGAACCATGGCTGTGATCTGCATGGCAATTTCTTTTCCGGCTTCTGCAGATATAGGTTTGGTGAAACCTACAATAGTGGCTACTTTGTTGTTCATGTGAATGTATGAAGCAACAAAAGGAGCCTCCAGTTTGTCGTAGAAAGGAATGGCGTGTTTTTCACCACTTTTTCCCGTCTGCAGGGTAACGGAATCGTTAACTGTACCTTCTCCGTAGGGGAGTTGAAGCAGATCTTCTAATGAATGGGGCATATGTTCCAGAGCCGTACGGGCTATCCCCATGGCCAGATCCTGAAAGTCATTGTTTTTGGCAACAAAATCGGTTTCACAACCCAGACATACAAGAATGCCACGGTCTTTCTTATCGTTGGTGATTGCTACCACGGAACCTTCCGTTGTTTCACGGTCAGCGCGTTTGGCGGCTACCAGTTTTCCTTTTTCCCTGATAATTTCCTGTGCCCGTTCAAAATCTCCGTTGGATTCAACAAGTGCATTTTTGCAATCCATCATACCGGCACCGGTCATTTTACGTAATTTAGCTACGTCAACTGCTTTGATTTCCATATATGTAATTAAACTTATTCGGATTTTTTATCTTCAGATACTTCTTCTGATGTATCTTCTTTTACAGGAGCTTCTTCTTTAGCAGGAGTTTCCTTTTCTTTAGCAGGCCTCTCTTCCTTCACAGGAGCTTTATCTTCGTCAATGCGCTGCCTGCGTATACGTGAACGTTTGGCAGTGGCGGCATTGTCTTCTTCTTCCGAAGATTCCATGACCACCTCTTTGTCTTTTTCCATTTTCCGCTCTTCCAGGCCTTCACTTACGGCCTGTCTGATAACCTCAATAATAAGGGCAATGGATTTGGCTGCATCGTCGTTTGCCGGGATCACGTAATCAATGGGTGTAGGATCGCAACATGTATCAACCAAAGCGATCACCGGAATGCTTAAACGGAATGCTTCCCTTACTGCATTTACCTCTTTCTGAATATCCACCACAAAAAGTGCGGCGGGCAAACGGTTCAGATCCGCAATGGATCCCAGGTTTTTCTCCAATTTGGCACGTTGACGGGTAACCTGCAGACGTTCGCGTTTTGCAAGGGTTTCAAAAGTGCCGTCGGTCATCATTTTGTCAATGGTGTTCATTTTTTTGACGGCCTTACGGATGGTGGGAAAGTTGGTAAGCATACCACCGGGCCAGCGTTCCGTAACATAAGGCATGTTTACGGATTTGGCAGCTTCTGAAACGATATCTTTAGCTTGTTTTTTGGTAGCGACAAATAAAATTTTTCTACCGGCTTTTGCCAGTTGTTTTGCAACATTTGCCGCTTCATCTATCTTGACGATGGTCTTGTGCAGGTCTATGATATGGATCCCGTTCTTTTCCATAAAGATATAAGGAGCCATTTTAGGATTCCACTTACGTTTTAAGTGACCAAAATGTACACCTGCATCAAGAAGGTCCTGGAAATTTGTTCTTGGCATTTCTGTGTTTTTTAATTTTGTTTGTACTCTTTTTATCAATTAAAGGGTAGTGTCACTGACAGTCCGCTTTAATTTTCCGCGGCAATCGAAACATCCGGTAGCAAATATTGATCGCAGCTGTTTTGACAATTGCCGTGCATTGATAAATCAGTGATTAACGTTTGCTGAATTGGAAGCGTTTGCGTGCGCCGGGTTGTCCGGGTTTCTTGCGCTCAACCTCGCGTGCATCGCGGGTAAGCATCCCGTTTGACTTCAAAACACTACGATAGGCTTCGGAATCGATCTTACACAAAGCACGGGCAATGGCCAGGCGCAAAGCTTCTGCCTGACCCTTGATGCCGCCTCCGTCCAGGTTGACTTTCACGTCAAACTGAGAGGTGGTTCCTGTCAGTTCCAATGCCTGTCTGGCAATGTACTGGAGGGTCCCTTCTTTAAAATAGTCTTCCAAAGGACGATCATTGATGATAATGTTTCCTTTTCCGGCTTGAACGTAAACGCGGGCAACGGCTGATTTTCTTCTTCCAAGGGCGTTGATTACTTCCATGCTCTGTTTAGTTTTCGTTTAAGTTGATTTGTTTGGGTTGCTGTGCCTGGTGAGGATGTTCCGGTCCCTGATAAACATGAAGGTTGCGGAAAAGCTCAGAACCGAGGCGTGTTTTGGGAAGCATACCTTTAACGGCGTGTTCCACAAGAGCAAGCGGTCTGCGTTTGAGCAGCTCTTTGGCTGTCTCGCTGCGTTGACCACCGGGGTATCCGGAGTGCCGGACGTACGTTTTTTCGTCCAGCTTGTTACCTGTCAGGCGGACCTTCTCTGCGTTGATGATAATAACGTTATCA
>JBAZHT010000074.1:0-8482 GCA_041652255.1 Bacteroidales bacterium | reverse complement strand
AATGGACAGTATGAAGGAGAGTGGACTCCCTGCACAGCCGATACCCCAAAGTTCATGATATTCAAACTGGATGATAACGATACGGAAAATTCAGAAATGGGTGATCCCCTGAAACCATGAGGAAAGCAATCGTTGTTTTTGCCATTTTGTTATCTGTTGGAGTGATAGCTCCATCAGCATGTTTCGGACAATTTTTCGGTGACAGGAACATCAACAGGGACAGCCTTCTGAGGGTAAGGGACAGCCTGAACAAACTTACGGTTGCCGATCATGCCCAAATGATGGACCAGCTGGGCATTAAGGAAGTACGTCCCGGACGTGATCCAAACTCTTCAGATCCCTCCAGGCAGCCGAACTACGATGAATTGAAGGCCAACCCGTATTGTTTTTATCCGGATCCGCTTACAACATTCGATGGTCAACAAGTGAAAAATGCCGGGATGTGGAAAAAGATCAGACGTCCGGAGCTTGTCAGGGTCTTCGAAGACCAGGTTTACGGGCGAATCCCTGATAACGTTCCTTACGTTCACTGGAAGATAATAAAGGAGGATAAAGCCGAATTGGGAGGCATTCCTGTAGTGATATGTCAGCTGCTTGGGGTAGTTGATAATTCAGATTGCCCGGAAATTGTAGTTGAAATTCAGGCCCAAATAGTCTGGCCCGACAACGGCAGGAAGAATATGCCCGTCATCCTGGAGTTTTCCTGGATGATGACCGACCCGCTCCATCCGTTCGGACAGGGAATACCCTGGCAGCAACAGGTAGTGGAGCGGGGCTGGGCTGCCGCACAGATCGTCCCGGCATCTGTTCAGGCCGATGGCGGTTATGGCTTGAGGGAAGGTATTATAGGGTTATGCAACAAGGGGGAATACCGCAAGCCGGCTGACTGGGGATCGCTCCGGGCCTGGGGATGGGGTGCTTCCAAAATGATCGACTATTTCCAGACAGAAGAGCGGTTTGATGCCACAAAGGTGGCTGTGGAAGGGGTATCCAGATACGGCAAGGCGGCACTGGTGGCCATGGCTTTCGACGAAAGAATTGCTGCCGGCTTCATATGTTCATCGGGAAAGGGGGGAGCCGCCGGGTGGCGCAGGGATTGCGGCGAGAGCCTCGGCAATTTGGCCTCTGACGGAGAATACCACTGGATGGCAGGGAATTTCATAAAATACGGAGCCGATCCGCTTACCGAGGATGACCTTCCCATAGACCAGCATGAATTGATCGCCTTATGTGCTCCACGTCCCTGTTTTATCTCGGCCGGGAGTTACCAGGCCGATAAATGGGTAGATATTGCCGGTATGTTCATAGCAGCTTCCAAAGCTACACCGGTCTATGAGCTGTTGGGTAAGAAAGGACTGGCTACGGATGTGCTTCCTGTAGCGGACTTTGGATTGCTGGACGGAGAGCTGGCTTACAGGCAGCACAACGGCGGTCACGAAGCCGGTCCCAATTGGCCGTTCTTTTTGGATTTCTTTGCACGTTACACGTTAGCTTCGCAGTAACGTCCCAGCTCAAGGTATCGTTGGTAAGCCTTGTCGTATGCCGCTGCCATCTCTTTGCGGGGACTGTATGTTTTGGCAAAGCCCGAGGTCATGGCATGTTGTGTTTCCTCCACCTTTGAGTAGAGACCTGCAGCCGTGGCTGCGAACATGGCAGCACCCAGTGCACAGGCCTGATCCGTACGGCAAACCTCAATGGGCATCTTGAGCACATCACTTAGGGTTTGCATCACGAACGGGGACTTGAGTGCTATGCCTCCGATCCCAATAACGTTGTCTATCCTTACCCCCTGGCTTCGGAAACGCTCTACGATAGCCCTGGAACCGAAAGCAGTAGCCTCCACCAAAGCCTTAAAGATATGGGGAGCCGAAGTGCCGAGCGTAATACCGGCAATAGCGCCTTTGAGCAACTGGTTGGCATCGGGTGTGCGACGGCCGTTCATCCAGTCGGTGGCAATGAGCGTACTTTCTTCCACGGAAATTTTCTCTGCCCCGGCAGTCAGGGCAGGGATGATCTTTTCAGAAAGCGCATTGGCAAGGTCTGCATCCGGCAACAGTTTTCTGAGGGGAAACTCCAGTACTCTTTTGAACCAGGCGTAAACGTCTCCAAACCCTGATTGTCCGGCCTCAAGGCCTATCATCCCCGGAATCACAGAGCCGTCAACCTGCCCGCAGATCCCGCGGATAAGAGAAGATCCGATCTCCTCATAGGAAGCAACCATGATGTCACACGTGGAGGTGCCTATAACCCTGACAAACGTATGCGGGGTAATACCTGCTCCCACAGCCCCCATGTGGCAGTCAAAGGCGCCTCCGGCTACTACTACTTCTGTGGTAAGGCCCAGGCGGTCGGCCCATTCGTGAGTAAGGGTGCCTACCGGCTTATCGGCAGTAAATGTGTCTTCAAAAAGCCTGTCCCGGTAACCGCTAAGCAACGGGTCAAGCGCAACAAGGAAATCTTCTTCCGGCAAGCCTCCCCAACCGGAGTGCCACATGGCCTTGTGGCCCTGTGCACAACGGCTTCTGACTATCCCGGAAGATTTGTTAACCCCGGTGAGCAAGGCCGGCATCCACTCACAATGCTCGACAATGGAGTATGCCTTTTCCCTTACGGCCTTGTCTTCCCGGAGAATATGCAACGCCTTGGCCCAGAACCACTCGGAAGAATAAACACCTCCTTCGTAGGCCGTGTAATTGATCTTCCATGTACTGCACAGTTTGTTGATTTCATCTGCCTCGGCAATTGCTGTATGGTCTTTCCAGAGCACAAACATGGCATTCGGATTTTCCGCAAATTCCGGCAGGAGTGCCAGCGGAGTGCCGGTTTCATCGGTAAATACGGGCGTGCTGCCCGTCGTATCAAAAGCGATCCCCGCTACATTTTCGGCCGTGCCGGCAGGAGCCAGCGAAAGGGCCTCCTTAACCGAACCTTCAAGCACTTCAATATAATCCAGGGGATGTTGACGGTACCTGTTGGCCGACGGCAAACAGTATTTGCCTTCCATCCAGCGGGGATAATATTTTACGGAAGTAGCCACTGTCTCACCGGTACGGGCGTTCACAATTACCGCACGGGCGGAATCGGTCCCGTAATCCAGTCCTATTACAAATTTATCCATACTAAGAAAGCGCTTTGTTCAACATGTAATAGATCTCGTTCAGCTGAAGATCTTTCTTACATGAATTGACGGTGGTATTTTCGTCAATGACAACCAGTTCAATCCCGGCCATTTCAGTGTAATCCTGCATATATTCCACAGTCAGGTCATAGGAAAATGCGGTGTGATGGGTACCTCCGGCAAGGATCCAGCAACTTGTTCCCACTTCAAAATCGGGGCGGGGGATCCAGAGAGAAGAGGCTACCGGCAGTTTGGGAAGCGATTTGGATTTGATGCAATCCACTTTGTTCACGATCAGGCGGAAACGGTTACCCATATCAATAATGGTGGAAGCAATTCCTTCACCGTCTTTGGATGTAAAAACCAGACGGGCCGGGTCGTTCTTTCCGCCGATACCCAGAGGATGCACCTCCAGACGTGGTTTTTTCTCTGCAAGCAAAGGAGAAACCTCCAGCATGTGAGCCTGAAGGATAGCACTCTTTTTGCCGTCAAAATGAATGGTATAATCTTCCATAAAGGAACAGCCTTTAGGCATACCCTGGCTCATGAACCAAATCGTACGCGTGAGGGCGGCTGTTTTCCAGTCACCTTCGGCTCCAAAACCGTAACCTTCAGCCATCAGACGCTGGCAGGCAAGTCCCGGGAGCTGGTCCAGGCCGGCCAGATCATCAAAATTGGTTGTAAAAGCTTTGGCTTCTTTTTCTTTCAGGAAGCGTCGCAGGGCAATTTCCTCGCGGGCTGCCCGGAGTACCTGGTCACGGTCTTTTCCGCCTTCCTTGCAGTTATCGGCTACCAGGTATTGGGCTTCGTATTCAGCCACCAGAGCGGCTACTTCTTCGTCTTTAACCTGTGACTGCACGGCTACCAGTTCGGCTATGGGGCAATAATCCACATGATAGCCCAGCCGCATTTCAGCTTCCACTTTGTCTCCGTCCGTAACGGCCACATTATTCATTTGGTCGCCAAAGCGAATGATCCTCATATCGTGTGCATCGGCCCAGGCAGCGGCAACACGCATCCAGACAGCAATCTGTGCCTGTGCCTTTTCATCCTGCCAGTGACCGGCAACAACTTTACGGTTTTTGCGCATACGGGTCACCATGTGTCCGAATTCCCTGTCCCCGTGGGCACTCTGGTTGAGGTTCATGAAGTCCATATCCATTGTATCCCAGGGGATCTCTTTGTTGAACTGCGTATGAAAATGAAGCAAAGGTTTGTTGAGTGCCTGTAACCCGTGAATCCACATTTTTGCGGGAGAAAAAGTGTGCATCCAGGTTATTATCCCTATGCATTTTTCACAATTATTGGCTTCTTTGAAAGTGGCCGTAACCTCTTTCTCTGAATTTACCGTTCCTTTATAAACGATTTTCACGGGAAGATTTCCCGAATCGTTCAGTCCTTGTACCATTTGGTTGGAATGAGCATCCACGGCTATAACCGCATCTCCTCCATACAGAAGCTGGGCTCCTGTTACAAACCATACTTCAAAATTTTCGAATGCCATAATTAAATTATTTGATTTAGATTTTTACAAAGGAAAGAAAAATGGTTACGCAGGGAATGAAATAAGAATTCATTTTTATGCAAAAATAGTCCATTAGGAAGTTAAAAATATATATTTTATTCATATTTGAATGACAAATAACAATCAAAAATGCAACAAACATGATAAAACTATTGGCTTTTACTTTTCTTTCTTTATTGATGCAAGGCTATCCAATTGACCCGGTGTCTTTTACGTCTGTCAAGTTGACCGACGCCTTCTGGGGACAACGTCTGAAAGCCAGCCGCGAGGTAACCGTACCTCTTGCTTTCAGCAAATGTGAAGAAACCGGTCGATATGATAATTTTGTAAAAGCAGCCCGGCCCGGCCCGGAAAACGAAGTAAAAGGTTACTCTTTTGACGACACTGATGTATACAAGACCATTGAAGGAGCCAGTTATTTGTTACAGACTTTTCCTGATAAAGATCTTGAAGCCTACATAGACAGCGTTTTGGTGCTTGTGGCTGGCGCCCAGGAACCCGACGGGTACCTCTATACGGCCCGAACTATGAATCCCGAACATCCCCACGAGTGGGCGGGTTCAAAAAGATGGGAAAAAGTGGAAGAGCTAAGCCACGAATTTTACAACCTGGGTCACATGGTGGAAGGAGCCATAGCTCATTACCAGGCTACCGGAAAAAGAACGTTCCTGGATATTGCGATCCGTTATGCAGATTGTGTTTGTCGTGAGATAGGAGAAGGCCCGGAACAGATTGTTGCCGTCCCCGGACATCAGATTGCCGAGATGGCACTTGCCAAACTGTACCTGGTTACCGGGGAAAAAAAATACCTGGAACAGGCCAGATTTTTTCTGGATAAACGCGGATACACTTCCCGAAAAGACCTTTACAGTCAGGCCCATTTGCCTGTCATTGAACAGGAAGAAGCAGTAGGTCATGCGGTACGTGCTGCATACATGTATTCCGGTATGGCAGATGTGGCAGCCCTTACGGGAGATACGTCATACATAGGAGCCATTGACCGGATCTGGGAAAATATTGTTACAAAAAAATATTACATAACGGGCGGCATAGGGGCTACCAATCATGGAGAAGCTTTCGGAGAAAATTATGAATTGCCCAATATGTCTGCCTATTGCGAAACCTGTGCGGCCATTGGAAACGTATATGTGAATTACCGCCTGTTCTTGCTGCACGGCCAATCCAAATATTACGACGTTTTGGAACGTACGCTTTACAACGGACTTATTTCGGGCGTTTCGCTTGACGGTGGAACTTTCTTTTATCCCAACCCGTTGGAATCTGCCGGGCAGCATCAACGACAACCCTGGTTTGGTTGTGCCTGCTGTCCGTCCAATATTAGCCGGTTCATTCCCTCGCTTCCCGGATACATTTATGCCGTAAAAGACAACAGCCTTTACGTGAATCTTTTCATGTCCAATACAGCAACCATTCCGGTTGGCGGCAAAGAAATGATCCTTAGTCAGGCAACGAATTATCCCTGGGATGGGGATATTAAGATAACGATAGACAAAGCTACAGGCAAAGAGGTTGTTCTTAAGATACGCATACCGGGTTGGGTGGAAAACCGCCCTGTTCCCGGTGATCTTTATTCCTATGCAGATACTCATAAACCTGCTTATAGTATTCAGGTAAATGGTACCGAAGTAAGCGGAATCCTGAGTGACGGATATTTTTGCATTGAGAGGAAATGGGAAAAAGGCGATTGCGTAAGTGTTCATTTTGATATGGAAGTCCGGACAGTGAAAGCCAACGAAAATGTAGAGGCCGACAGAGGTCGTGTGGCTGTTGAACGAGGGCCCCTGGTTTACTGTGCCGAATGGCCCGACAATGAATTTGATTTGCGCAGTTTACTTGTTAACCACACTCCGGAATTCAAGGTTATATCCGCTCCGGAGTTGCTTTACGGTATCAACCAATTAGAGACAGAGGCTCAGGTGTTAACCTACGACAAGGGGGGGCGTCTGATAACCAAAGACATCACCCTTACACTCATTCCCTATTACGCATGGGCACACAGGGGAGCAGGATCCATGATGGTATGGTTGCCCTGGGATGTCAGTGCTGCAAAACCCGCCGAGCTTTCATTGCCTTAATAAGTAAGATGCCATTGTGATGAAAAAAACATTTATTATCAGCACCATTTTGCTTTTTAACGTTGCCGTTTCTTTTGCCCAGGGAACGGTGGAAGATTATAAAAGAGCCTATGCACTTGCCAAAACATTCAGTAGTGAAAACGTTTATTATTCTAATGTAAGGCCTGTCTGGATAAAAAAATCAGATTCATTCTGGTATAATCGGAATACACCGCAAGGGAGTGTTTATGTAGTGATCGATGCCAACAAAAAGACGCGCACTCCGTTATTTGATCACAAAATTCTGGCTGCTTCACTGGCAAAAGCTTCCGGGAAAGAAGTGTCTGCCAATAAATTGATGTTGGAAAGATTGCAGGTTAACCCTACTATGGATACGCTGAGGTTTATTTTTGAGCGTCAGAAATGGGCCTATTTGGTAAAGAAAAACCGTTTGATTGCCGAGGAAAAGATTTCTAATCCTCCTCCGGGGCCCCATTGGACGGTAGTTGATGAAGAAAAGGATGCAGGTCCGGTTGTTTCACCGGACGGTAAATTTACTGCCTTTATTAAGGACAACAACATATTTATAAAAGATATTGTTACCGGTAAAGAAAAACAAATTAGTATAGACGGAACAGACGGTAATTATTATTCCTCATACATTACCTGGTCACCTGATTCCAGGAAGCTGGCAAGCAATAAAATCCGGCCGGCAAAAAAAAGATACATTTATTACGTTGAATCTTCTCCTGAAAGCCAACTTCAACCCATTTTGCATCAATTGGAATATGCCAAACCCGGAGATGAACTGCGATTCAAGCTCCCGAATGTATTTAACATAGAGGAAGGTACTTCCTATGCGGCTCCTGAACAATCTCTCTCTCCTCAGTACGAAGTCGGAAATCTTGAATGGAACAAAGAGGGGACGGCCGTCCTGTTTGATTTTAACGAAAGGGGACACCAACGTTATTGTGTATATGAATTATCTGCAAAAACCGGAACCCTTCGTGCCATCATTGAAGAAACAAGTAATACGTTCGTCAATTATACGCGTTATTTCAGACAAAATCTCAAAAACGGGAATGAGATCATATGGATGAGCGAAAGAGACAACTGGAATCATCTGTATCTATACGATGTGCAAACGGCTTCGGTAAAGAAACAGATCACAAAAGGAGAGTGGTATGTGAGGAATGTGATTCATGTGGATGAAGACTCCCGCACTATCTGGTTCACCGCCAACGGGATGGTCCCGAACGAGGATCCTTATTTGGTCAGGTATTACCGGATTGGTCTTGACGGAGATGATTTGACCTGTCTCACTCCGGAAGAAGGGAATCACCAGGCCTGGTTCTCTGATGACATGAACTTCCTGGTTGATGTATACTCTATGGTAGATAAAGCTCCTGTGACTGTTTTGAGAAGTGCTGTTGATGGCCGTATTATCATGAAACTTGAAGAAGCCGATATATCCGGTTTACTTGAAAACGGCTGGAAGGCTCCTGAAGTATTCACCGCAAAAGGGCGCGATAGTATAACCGATATCTGGGGCATTATCATCCGCCCGGTAAATTTTGATCCTTCCCGCAAATACCCGGTTATTGAATATATTTATTCCGGTCCCGGCAGCCATTATGTTCCCAAGAGTTTTATTTCTTACAACCGGAACATGACATCTTTGGCCGAACTGGGATTTATTGTAGTGCAGATTGACGGAATGGGAACATCGTTCCGTTCCAAAGCTTTCGAAGAAGTATGTTTCAG
>JBAZHT010000073.1:0-8883 GCA_041652255.1 Bacteroidales bacterium | reverse complement strand
GCCGCTAGCGTTCATCCTGAGCCAGGATCAAACTCTTCATTGTAAATTTGTTTTTTACACTCTTAGCTCGTCCCGTTACGCTCATTCTTTTCTTCTCAGAAATTAACGTTCTGCTCTTGTACTTTTTTTAGTTGTACTTTGTTCTTCCAATCTGTCAATGAACTTCTTTTTTGTACCCTCTCTCGCCGAAAGGGGCTGCAAAGATAAAGAGAAAATTGAAACTCCAAAAAATATTTACAATTTTTCTCCTTTTGAGGGTGAAAGAGGGGATTCGAACCCCCGACCTCTAGAGCCACAATCTAGCGCTCTAACCGACTGAGCTACGATCACCATAAGGGACTGCAAAAGTAAAACAAAAATCGGAATTCGCAATCAAAAGGGCATGTCTTTCCAATCTTCTATCATAAATCTGAAACGGTACCTGTAACAACTTCCCCTTAGGGTCATAGGCAATTCAACGGACACATTCTGGCCGATGTTGCCCTTCCTGTGATAGAAGAGATAATTGATACGCCAAAGTGTGAAGTTGTCCGGATCGTAATAAATATTGGAAACCGGAAGCAAAAAATCTTCCAGAGATCCAAACGGGGGCACGGCCGTAATTTGTTGCACAGAGTCTTTCACTGAAAAATCGATCCCGTCGTGAATAACCCGCAATGTGTCCTGGTCCTGATTGATGTATGAAGCATGTTCCCAGTCAACGGTCAGAGTGTCTGCCGTCAGGTTCTCAAGTAAAAAGCCAAAACGCGTATTGGTTAGTTTCCAGGTGATCCGGACAGACGGGTCTTCATATATGTATTGAGTGGTTCCGTCTGGTTGTCCTGATGTGGAAAACATCATATCTCTGGTCGGCGCAACAGGATTCGTTTCCACATCCTGTAAACGAATGGTATAGACGCCAATACGGGGCCCTCCGCAGCCCGTCATAAAGAACAGGCAGCAAACACAATAAGCTATGCACCACTGTTTAGTCATAACCCCTATTTATTGTACAAATATAGTTAAAAGCAACATATACAGCGGATGCGCATGTTTTTATATATATTTGGGTAAAATTAGGAAAGAATTGAAAACTGCCATTATTATAGGTGCCGGAACAGGAGGTCTTGCCACAGCCATATTCCTGGCCCGGAAAGGATTCCAGGTATACGTTTATGAGCAGTCAGATGCTCCCGGCGGCCGATGCAGCCGAATTATCCGCGACGGACACCGGTTTGACCTGGGGGCAACCATTTTCCTAATGCCCGAAATCTACAGGAATGTATTCAAAACCCTGGAGATTCCTTTTGATCAGGCTATCTCTTACCAGCCAATTTCTGATATTTACCGCCTTTATTTTACCGACGGAACCATATTTCGTTTTACCACAGACCAGGCGATGATGGAAAAACAACTGGAGGCCCTGGAACCGGGCAGTTATGCACGATTCCTGGATTACATTAAAAAAGGATACGGGTTTTATGACATTGCATTGAAGGAATTGCTAGGCCGCAATTATACTTCACTCTTTCAATTTATAACAGTGAAAAATATTTGTGTTCTGTTCCGGATCAAAACGCTAATCAGTCACATGAGGTACGTAAAACGTTTCTTCCGTCACCCTCACCTGCAAACGGCTTTTACATTCCAAAACATTTATGTGGGACAAAATCCCTTTACGGCACCCGCATTGTTCGCTATGCTTCCTGCGGCCGAGATCACTCAGGGTTCCCTTGTTGCACGGGGCGGTATGTTCAGTGTTGTGGAAGCACTCGTTGAAAAGGCCCGCGAACTGGGTGTGCAGATTCATTATGACAGTCCGGTCACTCGCATCAGAACAGTGGCGAATAAAACCACGGGCATAGAATTGGAAGACGGCTCTTTTATTCCTTCTGACCTTGTAGTGGCCAATGCCGACCTGCCTTACGTTTATAAAGAACTACTCCGGGAAAAAAGGCATTCCGCACTGCTGGACAAACTCCGGTATTCCTGCTCGGCCATCTCATTCCACTGGGCTTTGGACAAAACGTATCCCCAACTGGGGCTGCACAATGTTTTTATGTCTGAAAAATACAAACACAATCTGGATAAGATATTCAGGGACAAGACCGTTTCTGAAGATCCCAGTTTTTACGTCTACTGCCCGCGGGAATCCGATCCCGGATCTGCTCCCGAGGGACAGGATACCATATCCGTTGTGGTTCCGGTAGGGCATTTGCATAAAAAGAACAAAATGCAGTGGGACGCCATAGCAAAAACCGTTCGGCTTGGCGTTCTGGAACGGCTGAAAAAACAGGGATTAACCGATCTGGAATCACACATAAAATTTGAGATCTGTCTGATGCCCGAAACCTGGCAAAAGAAATATCATATTTCAAAGGGATCCGTTTTTGGAAGTATAAGTCATTTTATCCTGCAAATGGGTTATTTTCGTCCTCACAACCGTCACCGTCGTTACCGCAATTTATATTTTACCGGGGGAAGCACCCATCCGGGTAATGGCGTACCTTTGGTTTTGATGTCGGCACAACTGACATCGGAAAGAATTTTTGAAGACTTGCAAAATGAAGTGTCAAGAAGCTGATCAATACCTGGAAATTTTTCATTCCATTGATTTTGAAAAGATCAAAGATCATCCCAACATACTTATAGCGGCGGCTTTCTGGGATGAAGAACGTTACAGGACTGCCCGTACGGCCTACCGGTTCATGCGTTCGGTAGACGATCTTATAGACAATTACAAAGCGGAATACAATTCCATAGGAAAACAAGAACAGGCCGAGTTTGAGGCCTATGTAAGATCCTGGCTTGACAGGATCAAAAACAAGGAAGATCAGAAGCAAGAAGAAGATTTGACAGCTACCTGGAAAAAGTTCCTGATTCCCGATTGGCCCTTGGAATCATTCGCCCGATCCATGATCTACGACATTCACCACGACGGGTTCCCGACTTTTGAGGATTTTCTTGAATACGCCGAGGGAGCATGCGTGGCCCCGGCAGGCATTTTTGTACATCTTTGCGGCCTGCGGGAAGCGGACGGCCGTTACTTGCCGCCTGTTTTTGATGTGCACCGGGCAGCCCGTCCCTGCGCCGTTTTCAGTTACCTGGTACACATTATCCGGGATTTTCAAAAAGACCGCCTGAACCACCTGAACTATTTTCCCGGTGATCTACTGGCTACATACCGCCTCAGCCCGGATGAACTGGATGATATGGCTCACGGCGGATCCATCGCCCCGGGATTCCGTTCCCTGGTAGGGTATTATATGACCCGGGCAGAAAAATACCGGGAAGAAACAATGGATATGATCCGTCAAATCTTCCCGGTGCTTAGCGAAAGGTATCGTTTAAGCCTGCAAATTATTTTTGATCTTTACCTGATGGTATACCACCGAATTGATCCCGACAACGGGGTATTCACCACAGAAACATTGAACCCAACTGCAGATGAGATCAGGGCACAGGTCCTCAACACCATTCAGACTTTTGACTATAACCCCAGAAAAACAAAAGGTTCCGCCTTCTTGAAATAAGTGGAAGCGTCTCCGTGATACATCTGCCCATCGGCTAATGCCAGTTTTTTTACATCATTTCCTTCCGACAAGTCAAAATTTTTCAGATCTACCCAAAATGTTGCGGGAGACATCACCGTTTCAAAGTAATACAACAGGTTTTTCTGATCGGCTACCGAACGCCACCTTGTTGAAGAAATATTGGGTTGGTTTTTGGTAGAGATCCCATAGGGAACGGAACAATTGCGGATCACACTGAAAGTGGATGCCGTAGCAAGACGGGCATCTTCTGTCTGTGGAATGGCCCGGATGTAATAAGAAGCCCTGACGAACCGGTCGGCTGCCCTATTTGTTCCAGGAAGCATTACGGTGCCGTTAATTCCCTGCCAGTAGGTATTAATCGCCAATTGTTCTTCAAAGACGGGAGAATTGGTCATTACATTGTACGAATGGTCGTGATGGATCATCAGTTTTCCGTCTATGTATTCAAAAATGGCGTTATCTCCACCGACATCCGAAACAGACATGTGGACCGTGGAATTCCTGCCGAGGCCGGGCATGGGCCCGGTTACCACTACAAATTCTTCCTTCTGCAATGCTTCCACGGCTTCTGCCACTGTGGCAAAATTGTCCAGCACGTATTGTGCCCAGGCTGCCACAGTCAGCCCTGTCTGCGAACCGTCAAACGGGGGGTACTCCGACTCGGCAAGCCACAAAAGATTGGCTACCAGGCCTTTTTCGTTCATACCGTCGGCGGTGGACATGTTGAAGGAACTTGCCACAACGCTCCCATAGCGGGACGTCCAGGTAACGGAATTGGGACCTACCCGGCCTTCTTTTTCCATCCCCCGGGGAAAAACCCAGAGATCGGCCGGAATTTCACTCGCCCAATCCATGGACCTGGCCGTTATGATGAGTCCTTCAGGACCTTGGTAAACTACGCGGGTACACGCCAACATCTCTCCTGCAAACAGGAATTGAAATGCCAATAACACTAGTATGGAAATTTTTTTCATACCATAAAGATAACAAGATGGACGTAAAACCATATGCAGTATTTTTTATAAATTTGTAAACAGTTAAAATACAGTTGTTTTAATTATGAATACTTTAAGCAGGATCACCGGATTCTTTCTGATATTCCTGCTGGGACCGGCAATAGAACCGGTTATGACGCAGGATTATTCACGTTTACGCGACCGCATGGTGCGGGAGCAGATCATGGCGCGCGGAGTTACTCACAGAGCCACGTTACAGGCAGTGCGGAAGGTGGAACGTCATCTTTTTGTAGATGAGTCTTTGAGAAAAAGAGCCTACGATGACAATCCGCTTCCAATTGGATACGGACAAACCATTTCCCAACCATTCATTGTCGCTTACATGACCAGCCTGATAGATCCCCAACCCCATTTCAAAGTGATGGAAATCGGTACAGGATCGGGATACCAGGCAGCGATCCTGGCGCAGATCACGGAATGGGTATATACCATCGAGATTGTCCCCGAACTCGGCATAAAGGCCAAAGAACTTTTGCACAATTTGCATTATGACAATATTGAGGTCATAACGGGAGACGGTTATTACGGCCTTCCCGAAAAAGGGCCTTTTGATGCCATTGTTGTTACAGCAGCAGCAGAACATGTGCCTCCTCCGCTTATAGAACAATTAAAGGACGGGGGCAAGATGATCATTCCGGTGGGATCTCCTTTTATGGTCCAGTCATTGGTCCTGGTTACCAAGAAAAAAGGACGCATTAGGACGGAAAACCTTATGTCCGTGCGGTTTGTGCCGTTTACCAGGAAAGAGAACGAATAAAAAAGGTTATGAATAGCAGGCTTGCATGGGCCGTCGGCTTTCTTTCAGCTGGCATGATAGCGTTTCAGCTGTCATTGATGCAGATCCTTTCCATCTGCCAATGGAGCCATTTTGCCTATATGGTGATCTCGATTGCCATGCTGGGACTGGGGACAAGCGGAACAGTTTTGTATTTCCTGAAAAAGAAGCTGCTGATAAAAAAGGAACTTTATGTGCCGGCCCTGATGATCCTGACATCTGTGAGCATGGTTGTGATCCTGTTTTTTTCCGGCAGGGTGTTCGGTGGTTTTGACTCTTACCTGGTGCTTTACCAGAAAAAGCATTATGCGGATTTGCTGTTAACGTATTTTGTGTTGTACATTCCATTTTTTCTAGGGGCATGTGCTTTGGGACTTACGTATATCAGCTATGCATCCGGAATAGGGAAACTGTACTTTGCCGATCTTACAGGATCCGGGCTGGCCGGTCTGTTGATGTTGTTTTTGTTCTGGCACTTTTCGCCGGAACGTTTACCTGTTATTATTGCCTGCTTCCCTTTTTTGGCTGGTATTTTAGCTGCTCCGGCCAAAGGAATCAAGACGATCGCCGGACTGGGTTTGATAGCAGGCTCTATTCTGCTGGCAGGGGCTCTGTATTCAGTTGAGCTGCCTTTGTCACAGTATAAAAGCCTGTCCCGTACTCTTCTGTTACCGGGAGCACGTATCATGGAAGAGGTAAACAGCCCTTATGGTCACTTGACAAGAGTTAAGGCCAAATCGCTCCGGTATGCACCCGGCCTGAGTTTGACCTACAGCGGTTCCGTTCCCGTACAGGAAGTATTGTTCAACAATGGTGACTGGCTGGGTCCAATCCTTGCGTTTGACCCTTCTGCTACCGGTCACTTCATGGATCACACCACGCATAACCTTCCTTTTGTCACGGGAGATCCCGGATCTGTTTTTATCGCAGGAGCTGCCACGGGTTTATATGCAGATCACGCACGGGTTCACGGAGTGCATGATATTATTGCCACCCAGACGAACAAAGCTGCAATGGAGTTGCTTAAACGCAACAGTGTCATCCCGGAACCACCGGTTCATTTTATAGGGGTCCACCCCAGGAATTTTCTCTTTTCAGGATCTCAATACGACCTGATCATCCTTCCTGAAACAGAGTCATTCGGTGGAAGCGCGGGGATCCAGGCCCTGAAAGAACAGTTTTTGTTTACGATACAGTCGTTTTCGCAAATGTGGAACTGCCTGACGCCCGATGGTATGATCTCGGCAACAGTCTGGATGGACTTTCCGCCCAGGAACAGCCTGAAACTGCTGGCCACCATGGTACAAATTGCCGAGTCCAAAACTTCCGGACCGCCTGCTGAACATATTATGGCCGTCCGCAGTTGGGCGACCGTAACTTTTATTCTTAAAAAAAGCAGGATCACATCCCGGGAGATAACAATACTAAAGGACTTCTGCGAACAGGAACAATTTGATCCTTTATTGTATCCCGGGATAGATCCTTCCTCCAGAGATTACTTCAACAGTTTGCAGGATGATTCTTTTTTTAGTTCTGTGGATCAAATCATGTTACCTGCCCCGGAAAGAAAGGCTTTTTTTAAGGAATACGATTTCAATATAAGGCCGGCGACAGATTCCAAACCCTACTTTTCGCAATTCTTGAAATTGAACCGTTTGTCAAAAATGAAAGATGTTTTCGGGGCTGCTTCTGTCCCTTTTCTTGAAACGGGATACCTGATTGTACTGGTAACGTTTTTGCAAATAACCGCGGCAGCTTTACTTTTCATTCTTTTACCCCTTTTCTTTATCAAAACTCCCGGCAGGAAAAAAGCTTCCCCGTTGGTTTACTTTGGCGCTATTGGATTCGGTTATATGTTTGTGGAAATGGTTTTTATCAAAGAATATACCGTTTACTTTGGAGATCCTTTGTATGCAGCATCTGCGGTATTGAGTGCCATGCTGTTTTTTTCGGGTGCGGGGGCCTATGTTTCACGCAAGGTGGTTTCCGGGAATTACCGGTTTCGGTGGTTGACTTTTCTTATTACAGTTATCCTCTTAATGCTGGCGGCCGGTTTGACTCCCCTGCTGAACGCAACAGCAGGATTACCCTTGTGGCTGAAACTTTGCTTGAGCTTTGTGATTACCGGTCCGCTCTCGTTTCTGATGGGAATGATGTTCCCTTCAGGTATCCGGGCATTATCTTTTCAAAAGAAGGACGATCTGATCCCGTGGGCATGGGGTGTGAACGGCGCACTTTCGGTGGTCAGTACGGTTTTAGCTACGATTCTTGCCGTCGAATTGGGATTCGATGTGGTAATACTGGTAGCTGCTGTTACTTATTTCATGGCGGGTCTGGTAGTAAGGTTCAGGCTTTTTTCTATATTTGCTTACTAAACATTATCTGACTATTATGAAAAGAATCGCAATTTTTTGTTTTCTGAGTATCTATTCCCTGGCCGCTTTGGCACAGAATGCCGATAGAATTTTAGGCATTTGGTGGAATGAGGAAAAAACGACCAAAATCGAAGTCAAACTGGTGGATGGCAAATACAACGGGACAATCATTTACATGATCCCCGAAAAGTATGAAAACGGACAAGAACCCAAAGACGACAACAATCCCGATACCGCATTGCAAAGCCGTTCGCTTATTGGGTTAAAGATCCTGGACGGATTTGTTTACAATACCAAAAAAGACGAATGGAAAGACGGGACTATATACGATCCTGCTTCCGGTAAGACATATGATTGTTTTGCCCGGCTGGATAATGAAAATCTATTGAAATTAAGAGGTTTCGTCGCAGGAATGAGGATGTTGGGAAAGACTTCGGAGTGGTACAGGACAGAGTAATCAGGAATTAACAGATAAAATCGTTACCCGGTTACCCAGGTACAGGGCAACGAATGAAAGAAGGACGGTTATCAACACATAAAACAGGGCCAATAAGAAATTTCCGTTTTTCAACAATTCCATGTTGTCGTGAGAGAACGCTGAAAAAGTGGTGAATCCTCCGCAGAGACCAATGGTCAGGAAAAGAATTACCTGGTTGTCGGTAAATTGGACTCTGTCGGCCATTCCATAGAACAGACCCAGGGCAAAACATCCTATAATGTTGACCAGAAATGTTTTAAGTGGAAATGAAAATTGTTTCCCTGTTTGGTCTATTATAAGAAAAAGGAGGTAACGGATCGCGCCACCCAAACCGCTTCCCTACCCGACTAAAAGTATGTTTTTGATCATTGCTGATGTAATTAAGAAAAAGTAGGAGTCATCAGCTTCAAAGAGCATTTAAGGCTAACTCCATAGCCGGTGCAAAAGTAATTGTTTTTTTGAAAAAACAAAGGGATTGCCTCACAACTGCGTTGTTCGGCCTTCCCTCCAGGGACTAATACAGCCTTCTGCAAAGCCTGTACACAAAAGGGATTGCCTTCGCTTCGCTCGGCCTTCCCTTTGGATCTAATACAGCCCAAGAAAAAAAGGCTGCGGGAAGCGCGTTCGCTTCCCTTTGCTTTTTGCATCCTTTCCCCTTACAAGCGAGCTTGTAAGGGGGCCGGATGCAAAAAGGCTGCAAACGTGT
>JBAZHT010000072.1:0-8995 GCA_041652255.1 Bacteroidales bacterium | reverse complement strand
TTCCTGCCCATTCTATCTCTAAGATACAATAAAAACCTTCTTTAAGTGCATAGCGACTATCCCGCAGATGTAGTTCAACCGGGAATAATCGCTGGGCGTTGCACGCCGCTCATATTCCTATTTATTGGCACTCGTATTTTTTTATTCAATCTTCCATTTTGTAATAATATTTTCCAATGCTATTTTCTGTTTGTCAGTAAGTTTTCCATTTCGCTCACAACTTGATTTCAATGAATTTATAAAGTTTTTATTAAAATCAGGATTGCTTTTTGCCCATTCTAAAACAAGGTTAATTCTGGAAAACTGAGAGTTCGCTTCATAGCTTGTAAAATCCAAAAGCTTTTTATTTATCTTTTTCTTTATATCAAGTTGTTTGTCAGATAAATTTCTTTTTCTATGAATATTACTATAAAACTCATATTCAAAGTCATTTAAGATTCGTTTCTCTTTCAAATATTCAACAACTTCAACGCTCATACTTTTTGTCAAATCATCTTTTAGTCTTTTTATTGAAATGAAAATCTTATTTCCTTCATCAATCCCTAAGAATTTATTAATGCAACAGTTACCAACCTCAGTAATCACACCATTCTTTCTATTTTTAATCACACAAATATTTGTGATTGGGAAATGTCCGCACAAGCAAGTTTGTTGTTCTTCACTTTCGTAAGCTGTTTCAAAATTCCATTCAAGTTTCGCACTATCCCAAAATTTCGAAACACTCAATGCTAATATTTCTTCTGTCAGTTTGTAGTGCATTTTGGTCTTTGTTTAACATGAGTGCCAACGGTTTATAGATTCAATAAAGGCGTTTCTATACTATTAAAAAACAGGGGTATAGATGCAGAAATAACGTGTATTATATACTTCTGAAGCTTCGCGCCCAAATTCCGCTTTTTACCCTTATCTAGGGCTAATAAAGAATGGAAATCCCGGAATTTACGGGTGTCTGAAAATCTGACGTTTTGTGTGGGCATGTGAACAATGTAACTATTTCTGAAACTTAGGCATGTAAACTTAGCACTTTTTCAACTAATTTCAAATCATTTCTTAAAAAAGAAAATCCAATAGGGTGAAAATAATTCATTTGCTTTTCCGGGATAACTGTATTGTCGTACCCATCCTGTGCGGGAGTGTTCCCTGCATTCCGTTGCACTCCATGCTTCTCACGCACATAAGCTCCGACTCCCCATTCGTAGGAACGGACATGTTCCGCTTCGTATCCCAACGGTGAACGCTCTTGCCCCTGCGTGGCCTCCGCTACCTCCGGGACACTCCGCTGCACATATCCGCCGTGGTCCGGATCACCACCGGCACATTAAGACCTTCCCGGTTCCGGCTCCGCCTTTACCGCGAAGAGAGCGGAATGACCTTCACGCTGTTTCGCAGCGGGCAGACCCGTCAACGTCATCGAAACGGAAATGTTCCCCCTCGCATCCCTTTGGTGAACGCTCCGGCCACTTCGTTGCCTGCACGACCTCCGGTCTGTTCTGCTCCACATATCCGCAGGACTCCGTTCATCGTCAGAGCAGAAAACCTTTGCCGTGCCGGCTACGCCGCCACCGCAAAGAGAGCGATATGGCTATGCCGGGTTTGTCATTCCACTGCATCCCGTGGTGCGTTCCATTCCAAACCCCGCAATACGCCATGCTGGCAAGCGGGAGCGTTCGTTTCGTGCCGTTCCGTTCCTGAATTGCGGCGTCACTTCACTCACGCCCCCGCAAAAGCCCCGTTCCGGCATCTTTGATGCGGAAATGCCCCAGGTAGCCAGGGCAACTTCGCACGCTCAGTGCCTTGGCTTCCTGTTGCATATCCGCCTTTTTCCAATCACGGTCTGCAAAACAAAAGAACCTTCCCTGTGCCGGCTCCGCCTTCACAAGGAAGAGAGCGGTATCGTGTTCACGCTGCTTCGCAGCGGGCACACCTTTCAACAGTACCGGAATGGAACTATTCCGCATCGCATCCCTCCCGTGAACGCTCTGGCCACTACGTTGCCTTCGCGACCTCCGGTCTGCTCCGCTTCACACTTCCCCTTGGCTCCGTTCACCGGCAGTGCAGAAAACAGGGCGAGCGTGCTCCTTCCGCTTCGCTGTCGTCGCACCCTCGCGGCTCACATATCAAAAAACCAAAACAGATCACCCACAAAAAATAAAAAAGACTACCAAGGCAGCCCCCGGTCCGTGCCATGTAAAGGTCCTGGGTCCCTTCGGGTTCGCCCGGCAAAAATCTCCACCGCCTGGGAAGATGAGCCTTTGCCACATCTTCCCCAAGAAGGGGGCGGTAGTATTTTTCCCGGCATTGTTTTACTTCGGTGTAATCCGACTGTTTCACGGGTTATCCTTTACGCCCCTGTTTTCGTACCTTTGTATCAAGCCACAAGAAAGCCTTGTGCTTAAGACTTGTAACTTGTAATAGGTGCCTATGCCCGTCTATCACCCCAATATCAAGTTTTCCGACTGCTGGTCGTCAGTGGGGAACATCACGTTCTACCATCGGTACGGGAAATGCTGCTTCCGCAGCCGGCCGGCCCCGGTGTTCCCCGGGACCCTGTGGCAGCAGGAACACCAGACGGTGCATTTTCGGGCACTGGAAGCCTGGCGGTCGCTGGACCACCCGGTGCAAAAGCAATGGTCCATGCATGCAAGAAATGTCACAGCCCACCGGCCTCCGTTCCTGAAGGAAAACCACATCAGCGGGTACAACCTGTTTGTATCGGCTTACCACGGCTTCGCCACCCTGGGAAACGAACACGTTCCCGCACCGGCACCGTTCGCACCGTTTCCCCCGTTTCATACCGTTTTTGTTTCCGCACAAGTTGTCGGAAATACCGACTTGGTGCTCCGGTTTTCTCTTTTTGTAGGGGATTCCGAACACCCTTTACGGTACCGGGCCCTGGGAAAGATCCAGCTGGTTGGGGCGGGGAGGGGATGCCATCCCGGGAAGATGCGCAATTTTCTCTCGGTTGAGGCTTCCCCGGATCCGTTAAATCCCCGGATCGTTTTGTTCACCATTCCGGACTACCGGTCCGTATGGAACCTGGACCTGCCGGCGTACACCCTGCACATGCGTTACCTGCTTCTGGACACGCAAACCGGGTACCGCAATCTGCCAAAAAAAATATCGTGTTCATTCTCTTTATAAGGTTTCATTTACCTAAACCATTACTTTAAATAAAATATTATATTTGCAATAAATGAATTAGTTGCTAATTTAATTATTGCGATATCATGAAACTGCTTCCTTCCATTGCCTTCAACGACTTTTCCGGCTCGGCCGGTAATGTCACCGCACGTAAGGTAGGCGATAAAACATACCTCTCTTCACGCACTCAACATTCCAAAAAGAAAACACCTCCCCAGGCGACAGTGCGTTGCCGGTTTGCGGATACCATAAGGGGTTTTTCCAGAATTACCGAAGCGCAGCGCCAGGGGTGGGTCTCGTTGGCCAGGGTTTTCGGGATCTATTACTCTCCTTACGGGTACACTGTCATCAGTGCTCCCAATCTTTTCGTGATGGCCAATACGTACCGGAAAATGTGCGGGAGACCGCTGCTTGCCGATGCCCCGGCTGAAATGATACGGTCACGGAATGTGGTTTACGAGGATTTATGGATGGGTCCCGAGCATATCGTAATCACAAAAGTGGAACAAAGCGGGGATCCCGACGAGGTGCTTTATGTGGAAATGTCTCCCGCCTTTAGCCGCGGCGTTTCAGAATGCGCGAACAAGACCGTTTTTTTGAAGGTTTGTTCCACATCCGACTGGGGAGATATCGACCTTACGGACGCATACCTCAAAAGATTCGGTACTCCGCTGCAGATCGGGCAAAAGGTGATTATCAGGATGTGCTGGCTGAACGCTGCGTGTGGTTTCGTGTCAAGGTACAATCAAGAGGCATTTACAGTCCGGGAAACGTCCCTCTTTCACGGTGCCGTGTATTATCCCCGTGCCCGGATAACCATGGATCGGATTACCCCGCTTACTGAAGACGTTGAATGTGAATTTTTCGATTACGAGTTGTCTCCCGGTTCCAAATTCACCTCAGTCAGCATTACCCTAAGGTATTTGACTACCTATTTGTATAGTTGCGATATCCCTCACAACGGATTGCCGGATGCCTTTTATGATGAGCATTCTTTCCAGTACGCAAGGGTTACATCAAACATTGAGTACATGATTGAATCTATCAGGATTCGGATACAGAACAACAGTAACAAAAGGATCCGGTTTTTTCACAGGGACTTCGGTTTCAGAACGCATCTCGAGACGTTTGGAACCTATCATGTATTCAATTAAATCCTTTACAGCATGATCACACTAGATACAAATAATTTCGGGGGTGGGAGCGTAACGCTCAAGGATTACCAGAGCGGCAGCCTTTGTGTTCTCAATGGAAAAATAACCGTTGACCCCACCCATTCCGCATATATGGCGGCACCTAGGCTGGAACTGGACCTGCCCGCGGACTTTGCGATGGTCAGAAGTGCCCTGTCCACCGCCATCCTGGTCTCCAATGCACCCGTTTACCGGTATGGTACCGTTTTAAAGTGTTGGATCGAGAACAACAAGCTTTGTATTGAAAAGCTTACCGCATGGGATACGCATGGCAGTTATGAGATCTATATCAATTCGGCCTTTGTTACCAGGGGCTACCGGGGGGCATTCTCACAGACCATCACCAAAAGCCTGACCATTCTCAATGATCCTGCCATGTTCCAGGAAAATGAATACAAGTATGTAGAAACGTCGTATTACGTATTCTACGTGTCCACGTTTATCGTTTTTCCTTCGTACAATACCAACGGCCAGGGTCCCTTTACCCTGCAGCTTTCCGGATTCGCCCCCGATGTGCTGGTAGAGATCCCGCTCATCGTGCAAGGGACGGTGACCAATCCCGGGCAGAAAGGTTCCATGCTCACTACCGGGACGTTTGAAAACGGCAACCTGACATTCAGTTACCCGGCCGGTGCCACCGACATGGGTGGCGAGTATGCTTTCTTTAACTTTTTCGCGGTACGCGGCTAGCGTTTTTTTTAATTAAAGTAATACATTATATAACGCTATTTAATTACTTAATTGTTTGTATATTAAAAAATTTATTATATTTGCAACAACACAACCTTTTTAATACAGATTTATTATGAAGTACACTCCTTCCATAGCCTTTGATGAATTTGCAGGATCTGCAAAAGGCGTGACTGCAGCCAAGAGCCGTGGTCGCAAATACATCCGTAACAAAGGGTACGGCAACGCATCCAACACCACATTCCAAAGCGATATCAAAGCCATCTTCAGCCAACTTGCCAAGGGTTTCAAATCCCTGACGTCGGAACAGATCATTGCCTGGAACGCTTTGGCCCAAACCCAGGAAGGCCGTTCCACCCTGGGCTCCAAATCCAAGATCTCCGGACTGAACCTTTACCTGCGTCTGAACCATTGGGTGGTCGCCTGTGGCGGCACGGCCCTGGATACACCTCCTGTCCTGGCAGGTGTGGATGCCCCTGCCGAAGCCACGCTGGCCCTCAGCGCCAGTGCCTTTACCATAACACTGGACAGCATTCCCGCCGATGTGACCAACCTGAAACTGGTTGTCAAGGCATCCATGCCCCAGTCAAAGGGGGTCAGTGATGCTTACGCCAAGGCAACGGTCATTGGGGATCCGCAAACCCCTGTGGAAACTGCCATTGATCTCAAAACCGATTACGATGCCAAGTACGGAGTCCCCTCCGCCATCCATCCGAAAGTATTTGTGAAATGGTTTTATGTCAATACGGCCACCGGTGAAAAATCAGGCGAGATGATGGCCCTGGCCACATTGTCCGAATAGCATGAAATTTCCAATCTTCTTCTTCTCATAGCCTTTATCTGACCGTTCCCTGCCTTGTAGTGATACAAAGCAGGGATTTCTTTTAAACTGAATGGTATGACACCGGAATTGATCATCCAACTGATTGCAACATTGATTGGCACCGGAGGCATCGTGGCCCTGTTCCTGATCACGGAAAAGAAAGCCGCCGCCCAACTGGCCAACACCGAAAAGGTCAACGGGCAATGGCAACTCATCGTGGAACAGAAGGAACGTGATTTCCTGGCACTGAACCAAAAGTATGAAGCAGCCGCCAACAAGATCGACAAACTCTATGATATCAATACGGACTTGCGGACACAGCTCGATGCGGTCAACACCAATTTTGCCGTATCCCAGCTGATGCGCTGTTACGTCACCAAATGCACCCGGCGTGTACCGCCCTTTGGCAGCACCGAAGAAGTAAAACAATTTCTTGACAAAAGGGAACAACAATGAAAACACCCATATCCAACCATTTTACATACGAAGAATTTGAACGCAGCAGCAAGGCCAATGAAACCGGCATAGACAACCGGATCCCGTCCGACAAGATCCGGTACGCCATCCGGATCCTGGTCTTGAACCTGCTGCAGCCGTTGAGGGATCAACTCCAACGCCCGCTGGTTGTCGTCAGCGGCTACAGGTGTCCGGCATTGAACCGGGCGGTGGGTGGATCCGTAAGCTCCCAGCACATGAAAGGAGAGGCCGCCGACGTGTATTGCACAGATGCCCTGGAAGCACTGCTGCTGGTCCAGATCGTACTCAGGTATTGCCTTCCCTTTGATCGGCTGATCCTTTACCAATCGCACCTGCACCTCTCGTTCAAGGCAAACGGACCGCAACGGCACCAGGTCCTGTACGACAAATCATACAAGCACGCCATTGTATGAACTCCACGGACTATATCAAGCTTTACGCACGGATCGGCGGAATATTCGTTGTATTCCTGTTGGCTTTTGTCTTCGTTTTGAGCATAGGCCGCTGCAATAGGAATAACGGTCCGGGGTCAGAGATCATCGTTCAGGTAGACACGCTATACCTTCACGACACCGTCCGCATCGAAAAACCGTTCCCTCAATTCATCAAGACCATAGACACACTCCTTGTTCAAATAACCGACACCCTCCGCATCAAAGATACCGTATACCTCAACCTTCCCAGGGAACAGAAAACCTACCGGGAAGAAAACTTCCATGCCTGGGTCTCCGGCTACCGTCCCGCCCTGGACAGCATCCACCTATTCCAAAACACCCAACAAATCATCACCTCAACCACCATCCGCCAAAAACCCAACAAGCCTAAACGGTGGGGGATAGGCATCCAGGCCGGCTACGGCTTTACCTGCCAACAAAACACCATCCAACCGGTCCCGTACATCGGGATCGGGTTGAATTATACCCTTCTTTTCTTTTAGTGTTTCAGGAAATTATATCAGATTCGTGAGGTCGCTTATCATTTCATCATCGATGTCCCGGTACCGTGCAAATGCCTTGCTCCCTTCTATATGTCCGGTCAGCTTCCCGACCAGGTTAGGATCCTTGACTTTCTTGTAAAGGTTTCCAATAAATGTACGGCGTGCGATATGTGATGAGGCAATGTCCGCTATACAGCGCTGTTCGGGTTCTCCGGTGGTGGGGTTGAGAACCGTCACCATTCTGGTGATCCCGCAAGCGTGTAGAATTTTTTTAATATGGTCGTTGTATTTCTGTGAGGATATGAACGGGAGGATTCGCTTTCTTTCCGGAGTTTTGTATTTATTGAGTATCTGAAGGGCTGTTTCATTTAAATAGACTTTTACCACTTTCGCATTCTTGGTCACTGTTTTCAGTGGCATATACTCGATGGCTATTCCATATTTATCAACTTTTATATTATCATGAGTCATTTTCAGAAGGTCGCTGACACGGCATCCGATTAAACATTGGAATATGAAAATGTCCCGTTGGATTTCCATAGGGGAATCTGTGGTTAAATCCGTGTGGTATATTTTGTCCCGTTCTTCCTGTGTCAAGTAATAGGGCGTTCCGTACTCAACGGATTTTATAGTATAACTTCTAAATGGATCATTGGTGGTTTTGTTGGTATTGATACACCAAGAGAAAAATGCGCGCAGCATGACTTCAATGCTTGAAATATAGTGGTCTCCTCTTTGTCTGGGGATCCTTCGTTCCTGGAAGGTTTCATAGATCTTTTTGTATGACTGTTTCGGTTGCATTACTCCTTCTTTATCAGGTGCAAACATTTTGTATTCGTTTGCCAGAAAGGAATTGAATTTTTGGAGTTCTTTTTTTGAAAAGGTATCTATATCCAGGTTGAGGTAGTGATACAGTTCAAAACGTTTCAGACAGCGATACAGAACCATGTAATGCCTGGTTCTACCCTGACTGAATTTTTGTGTATGTATATACTCATAGAGCAGATCAAAGAAAGGAACTTTTTCTGCTTCTTTACTGACTTCATACTTTTCCGGAAAGGTGTATCTGTCTATGGTTTCAAACAGCCATTTTCGGGGAAGTTTTCCATTTACAAGATCTTCCTGAAATTTTGTAGTAATGTAATTGATAAGGTTCTCCAGATTCCATTTTGCATACTGCGCCTCTTTTCCCTTTGGCGTTATGACCCTTTGATTATTCACCACCTTACCCTTGGCAAAAAATTCAGGGTAAACATAAATGAATGTTCCGGATTGTTGGTCAATGTTTTTTCCGTGCCTGAGTCGAATGGAAATTTCCGCTTTACCTGTAGAAGAATCTATTTTGTTTGATAATAAAGCATTAATAGTAGCCATAATGAGTTTGCTTTTGTGTGCAAAACAAAAATAAAAACAAATCGGGGATTTTACAATATTTGGTCGGGGATTTTTGATATTTTCCCCCGACTTAACCTAAATCAACAGAAAATTAAGTAACAATTACGGTGATTTTTGAATAATTTCAACTACTTGTAATAGAGCATATTACAAATATACACACTCTAATAATCAGGCATTTAAACTACTCGCAGTAAAATGTATTTTGTGATCCCAGACGGATCACTTGAAAAGCCCCCTGTCCAAGAAAACGGCAGGGGGACTTTTTTTGATTATGAGCGTAAAAATTGTCCGATCAGACAATTTTATTGTCCTTTTCCGGATCCGGAGCTTTCCCAG
>JBAZHT010000071.1:0-9104 GCA_041652255.1 Bacteroidales bacterium | reverse complement strand
GAGCTGCCACTACGGATTCATCCATGGTTTTTGTTAAGGAAACCATCAGGGATCTTAATTACAACCTGCAGGGAAGTACCGAAGAAGATGTGGCCAGGCAATTGGGCATGTTCAGTTACCAGGATGCCTATATCCCCTTACTGTGGTATATGGGGAATTATTCCATCATGATGGGCCTGGAAGAAATGTTGCAACAGATGCGTGAGGGCGAGGCCCGAAGGATATGGTTGCCGTACTGGTTATCGGCCTATGCAGAAGGTGGTACAAGTGAAAATTCCGTGACCATGGTATATGATATGGAACTGGTTAAGGTTGTGGACGATATCGTACGTTACGAAATTGATACCCTGGAAGCTTTTCGCGATAAACATTATCCCGGACTCGATTCACTGGAAAATGGTTTTTATAAAATGACCCTGATTCCCGGAACAGGAGATTCTCTGGAATATGATACTACTGTAAGCGTTTATTATATCGGGAAGTTTCTGAACGGACATGTATTTGACACCAATGTGGCAGATACTGCTTTGAAATACAGTCTTTACAGTTCTTCAAAAAGCTATTCGGAACTCAAAGTAACCCTGCCCGCTAAAGAAGAGGAGGGTGACGATACGGAAACTACCGAAGAGGGCTCTGTCGTGGAAGGATTCAGTAAATGTATGCTCAACATGAGGTACGGTGAAATTGCCATTTGTTTCTTTAATTCAGATTACGGATACACTTACGAAGGCAGTACCGCTACTTCTACAGGATCATACCTTGGAGGCGGAATACCTGCTTATATGCCGCTATTTTTCTGGATATACGTGCCTCTGGAAGAATGATTTAAAAAAACAGAAAAATAATGCAGGGGTATGCAACGTTTTTGTATACCCCTGCATCTATTATATGGTTTTAGGTTTATAGGTTTCAACGGTAGAGGTTGGCTCGGTTCTCGGGCCATCCTCTTGTTGTTTTACCACACTACTTCCTGAATCAGTTCCAGTCCGGGTTCACCGAAATAACTTTCAACGGTTCTTCCTTTGAGCCACACTTTTTGGTATAAATTTTCCGGATTGGTCGACAGATTCAGTTCATCCCGTATGGCAGTATCCGGAATCTTGACGGACAGGGTATTGCTCTTGATAGTCTCGCCGGAATCGTCTGCCAATGCCAGGTTGGTTTCGCTACCTGTTCCTCCGGCCTCAAAAGATGATGAAGAAACGTAGTATCCTACAATATAACCCGTAACCCAGACGTCAGTCAGGCCTCCTTCCAGCGTTCGGGCTTCAGCTACTGTATAGGCGGTTTCCTTTTCTGTTCCTTTGTTGGAGGTTATACCCAGGTCGTTCCATACATCGGCTGTCCAGGTCCGGGTTGTATCTACGGATATGGTGAATACCGGTTCCACATTTTCCTGCGAATTTCCGGTCTCTTCTACCAGGAAAGTGTACATATATCCGAGCGTCAGTTCTTTTTCTACCGAACCGAATATTATCTGGTCTGTCCATAATTCAAGTGTGGTTTTTCCCGAATAGAAGAAACCCCACATATCTGTTGTGGTATTGTCGTAATCCAGAGATCCACATGCCCCGCTCACATGCATTTTATAAGTGGTACAGGATTGCTTAAAAGCTTCTGAAAACACGATTCGCACACCGCAATTTTCCTGTTTGCAAACGATTTGTACTTCACACGTTTCACCTGCGACCACATTTGCCATTTTATATCCGTAATAGTAAGGCTGCTCAAAGGCAGGTTCAGAAAACAGCATGTTGTAGACAACGATGTGATAGGTATCTGGTGCCAGAGAAATGGTGTTCCCTGCAATCTCACCGACGGTAGAGCTATACAAGGTGTCCACCTGATTATTCATAATAAAAATAGAATAAGAACTTAAATCTTCGCTTTTGGTCTTTACCCCAAAAGGTGTTTCTACAGAGACATTCACAATAAGATCCCCTTCTGCCCCGGGGACTATCTTCAGTCCGTCACAGGCCCATGCTGCAGCAAGGAGTACACACCCCGCCAGCTTCAAAATTTTACTACACATAAGACTCCTTTTTTAAATTAAACATCAGTTGTAAAATTGGATGTAAACAGGAAGAATTCAGGGACAAATTGTATAAATCTGTTAAAAGATTTCTACATTTGCTATTCAATGAACACAGTCCTATAAATCTCGTTATGTCATCTATCAGGAACCATCCTATTCTCCCTATACCGGAAGAAGATAAAATTGCTTTTTTGTTTGAAGGAAAAACCGTATACGGTCAAAGAGGATTCACCATTGCTGCCGCTTTGCATCAGGCAGGTCTTTTAATACACAAACACAGCCTGGAACATCGTAACAGGAGCCTTTCCTGTGGTATAGGCAAGTGTGGAGCCTGCGAAATGCTGGTTGACGGAAAAGTCCGCCGGATCTGTATAACAAAAGTCGACAACGTCAAAGAAGTTCGCCGTATTCCAGACGGGTTTCTTTCTTCCGAAGAAACGGTTCCCCGGACTAAACCCCTGAACGTCTACAAAACAGTTGTTGCCATCATAGGGGCGGGACCTGCAGGTTTGGCGGTACGTGAAGAGCTAAACCGTGTGGGTATAGACAACCTGGTGATAGACAACAACACACGTATAGGAGGCCAGTTTAATATGCAGACCCACCAATTTTTCTTTTTTGAAAAAGAAAAACGTTTTGGAGGTATGCGCGGTTTTGAAATTGCCGCTACCCTGGCCGGTGAAAACCATAAGGGCATACTGCTAAACAGCACTGTATGGGACATTTTTGACGACAAAAGACTGGCCGTTAAAAACATTGAAACACAGGAAATTTTTTATGTAGATACGGAATACCTGGTTGTTGGCACCGGTGCCGTTCCTTTTATGCCTGCCTTCAAAAACGACGATGTCCCGGGAGTTTATACAGCCGCAGTATTCCAGAGAATGATGAACAGTGAACTGACACTCCTGGGTAAAAACATACTTACGGTAGGAGCCGGAAACATAGGATATCTTACTTCTTACCAGGCCATGCAGGCAGGAGCCACTGTCAAGGCTATCATAGAGGCCATGCCCAACGAAGGAGGATTTCCCGTACAGGCAAACAGGGTCAGAAGATTGGGCATTCCTGTTATCACTTCACATATGCTTCTGGAAGCGGTCCCCAATAAGGACTATACCGGTATTACCGGAGCAATAATTGCGGAATGTAAAGATTTCAAAGTCATTCCGGGCACTGAAAAATTGCTGGAAGGCATAGACGCTATAAACATATGTACGGGATTGATCCCGGACGATCAGTTATTGGCCAAAGGCCGTGAAGTCTTTGGATTTCATTGTCATGGAGTAGGAGATGCCATTCGCATAGGAGAAGGCACATCTGCCGTTCTAAGGGGAAAACAATGTGCTTACGAGATCATGCAACAGATGGGAATCCGCACCAATTACGACGACTATCTGGCTGTTTCAAAGGAATACATTGATTCCCAGCAGCATCCCGTCCGGGTACTTGGTGAACCCGAATTGCCATCCCCTGAGCGTATGAAAGCCCGGCCTTTTGTCCTCATAGATTGTCTGTTTGGATTCGCCTGTAACCCCTGTACTTTTGCCTGTAAATTCGGGGCCATAACCAAAACATCTACATCCTCCGTCCCTTATGTGGATTACGACAAATGTACAGGATGTATGGCTTGCGTGAGCCAGTGCCCCGGTCTGGCAATATTTGGCTTTGACTTGTCAAAAAACACCTTATTCCTGCCGGTCGAATACCACGTGAATGAGGGAGAAAAAGTATATCTGGTGGACAATAACGGTAACCGGAAAGCAGAAGGTGTTTTGGAAAAAATATTGCGAAAACCCAATAAAACAAATGTTGCACGGGTAAAGGTTCACGAATCAAACCCGCAGGAATTGCTCTCTTTAAGAGGGTTTATTGTCAGGGAGAATTATCCGGATCCTGTTACATTGAAAGAAAGAACGGTTGATCAGGATGCCAAGACGTATCTTTGTCACTGTGAAGATGTCAGCCTGGACGATGTGCTACAACTTGTCGGTGACAGGACCTCCATCACAGCCGATGAACTCAAACACATTTCCCGGATGGGAATGGGAGCTTGCCGCGGGACCAGGTGCTTCCCCAGGGCAGTCCGGACTTTGAGCAATTACGGGATTCATGTCATCTCAGACCTTACGCCGAGAGGACCCATGGCCAACCTGGTGCAGATGGGCGAATTGCTTCCCTTTGAAGGAAATAAGAAGATTATTCTGCCCGAGGCTGTCGAAACCGGAACGGAAAGCGAAGAAACGGGGGCCTTCATAGCCGGCGGAGGCATTGCAGGAAGTGCACTGTTCCGTTACCTTGCCGGGGATGGATTCAAACCCGTTATGGCAAACAATGACAGGGGCAGCTCCTGGAGGAACATTGCAGGGGGTCGCCCGGCATTCAGCTTGCCCGCACTTGCCGATATTTCTTCCCGGAACCTGGAGATCTTCAGGGAGCTGGAAAATATAAACAGTATAGATTTTCATCCTTCCCGATATGTAAATTTCGTGCATGACGATCTTACCTACCGTAACCTGGAAGCTTCCAAGGCCTGGTCAGATGCTTATATGGTAGAAGCTAAAGATTTCGGCAAAGAAGTGTCTCCCGGGTTCAATCCTGACCTGAAAATGTATTCTCACGCCCTGATCACCAACAATTGCTGGCAGGCCAATCCCGGAAAAACACTGGATCTCATCAGGCATCTGGGAATAAAAAAGGGAGGAAGCATCCTGGAACAGACCCGGGTGGTGGATGTAGAGAAACAGGGAGATACGTATTACGTTCTTGTGCTTGATCCGGGGAACAAATATAAAATGTATCGCACCAAATTGTTCATCAACGCATTGGGTCATAACGGGGAAGCTTTTGCACGTAAACTCGGGTACATGACCGGCATATATCCCGTCCGACACCAAGCCTTCATTACCAAGCGCATGCCACTACTCGGCAAAGACGGGAAAGCGCTGGATATGCTGATAGACCGTCGCAAGTACAAAGGGTTCTCGGCCGTTTACGGACAGCAACTAGCTGATACAGGGCAGATCATAGGATGTGCATCGCCCATGGTAGATATGCAGGAATCGGGAAAAAATCTGAAAGTAAACACGGGAGATTTTCTGAATATTGTTGCCGAGGTTTTTATCCAGTGGATCCCGCAGATTGCGAACGTCGGATTCCAGGCTTTCTGGAGCGGTTATTATACCGAGCCGCGCTACATAGTGGATCCTGCCAGGGGGCTGTTTGTGGGTATGCGCGGGCACGGATTCATGCTGGCACAATACCTGGCAAAATTGTACGTGGATCAGTTACAGGGCAGGAAAGTCCCGGACTATTTCGGGGAATTGGCCCTGGACGGTCCGGGATTGAGCGAAACGGCGTTCAAATAAGGTACGGGTTTAGCCGCCGCAACATTCAAGCTGACGGCTTAAGTAAGTTCGCATGTTTCTATACAGGGAACTGATGGCTGCATCTGTACGGAGTACATAATTGTCTACATAAACTTTTCGGATATTCCCGCCTCCGTCTACAAAAAAGAAAGCCGGGAAAAAGTTGTTTACTTCTCCCGTTAACAGGGCGTCTCCGTAAAACAACCTTGTGAAATCATTTACTTTTCTTTCTTCCAGCGAATTGAAAACAGGACGAAATTCCCACCAGATCTTATTCCCCGTAGCTTCGTCAACATCGTTTAGCCCGTTATTGTTCACGTAATCGTAATATTCCTGTTCCCGTCCTTCAGTTTCCATGAATACTCCGTAAATTTTGAATCCGTGAGGAGAAAATTCTTCGAATAATTCCTTGACTTTAGGCAGGAAATTTGTGCAATCAGGGCACCAGGAAGCCGACATATACAACATGGTGATACGGGCTCTGCGGTAAACATAACTGAAAGCCAGATCGGAATCAGGTATACCCGGGACAGATAATGTAAAATCGGTAGTGGGCGCTAAAAAATCATGCAAGCCCATTTGGCTGAAAGAGATAGAAGCTGAAATGGATCCTCCGGCAGAGGCTGTGACGGTCCCTTCACGTCCTTCGGGACGGTCAATGTCGGATATGTTAACAAGCAATGTGTCTTCTTTCCTTTCTGCAGTAAGCCATTCCCGGGCGTCATCTGAAACAAAAACATTCCATGACGGTGTATTGGTGTTAATGAGAAATTTAACAGGGGCAACATCTCTGGGATAGACAAGCATGGAAGGATTGGGATCCCCGTAAAATTCCAGAAAATAATTCGATCCGGCTTCATCGGTTTGTTCTACTTCAAGAAATTTTTCAAGTCCGGAAACAGATGTAACGGAAAAAAGAGCAATTCTGGGCAAGGCATCAGGCATAGGGGTCACGGTTACTGTAATTTGTGTTTCCCCGGGAGTGCCTTTGTCCGGGTATACGGTACACCAATCTTCATTGCCTATCTGTTCAATGAACCAGCTTTCGCTAGATCTTACGGTAACCGTTCTTGTAGTAGTTACGGGAGGCATATTAAGACTTACGGGTGCAACGACAAGGTATCCGGTTTGATCCGAACGGTTGCATGAAGAGAACAGGGTCAGACTCAAACCTGCAATAAGCAGAATGCTTTTGATGTTGGATGTTTTCATTTGTTGATGAATGTTTAGAGGGGATAAAGTAAAACATTTTTCACGACACCACAAAACATCTTCTAAATGCTTACCTTTGCAACAACAATTCCGGATGAATATGCCTGTTGTTACCGTAACAAGTGATTGGAATAAACGTGACTTTTATGCCGGAGCCCTGGAGGGAGGTTTACTGGGACTGGCCTCCCTGTTTGAAGTGACACATCACATAAATTCCTTTGATGTGAGAATGGGCGTTTTTGTCTTACGTCAGGCGTATTCACGTTATCCTTCAGGCAGTATACACATATTGGCTGTACAGGCCCGGGCAACAGATCAATTGCCCATGTCTGTTGCGTATTATGACCATCATTATTTCATCACCGTTAACGACGGACGTTTTTCCCTTCTCTTTGACAAGGACCCGGAATGGGTTCGTGCAGTCTATACGTCGCCCGGGACTTTTTCTGAAGTGGATGCTTATATAAAAGCTGTCCGTGCAATTGTGGAAAACAGGCTGGAAGACCTTACCTTACCGGCCGTAATGAAAACGGAAGTCAGGCCTTCGGCTGTCGCTGAAAAAGAGTATATAATGGGGCAGGTCATATATGTTGATTCCTATGGGAATGCGGTTACCAATATATCGCGTTCCCTTTTCGAAAAAGTGGGTTCCGGCAGAAAATATTGCATATACCTTCAGGGACCGTATACGAAAATTGAAAAAATATCTGAAGGATACTCAGGGGTGCGCCCGGGCGAGTTGCTTGCGTTGTTCAACAGCGCCGGATTGCTGGAATTAGCCGTGTTTTTAGGGAATTTATCTTCCCTGGAAAACATAGGTCTTTATGATGAAATACAAATACAATTTAATAAATGAACACGAACAGAGAGGAAGTTTTAGAACAGTTCGGTAAACTGCTGGATATTATGGACCGGTTACGGGAAGAATGTCCCTGGGACAGGGAACAGACTTTGGAAACCTTACGGACACTTACGATCGAAGAAACGTATGAACTCAGCGAAGCCATCCTGAAAAATGATTTGCAGGAAATATCCAAAGAATTGGGAGACATCCTGTTGCATATAGTTTTTTATGCCAGGATCGGCCAGGAACAGGGTGTTTTTGATATGGGGGATGTGATAGCACAGCTTTCAGACAAACTTATATACCGTCACCCGCATGTTTTCGCAGATGTGAAAGCCGCAAATTCAGAGAAGGTAATACAGAATTGGGAACATTTAAAAACAAGGGAGAAGAACGGGAATAAATCCGTACTTTCCGGTGTTCCTGCCGGTTTGCCAGCCCTGATCAAATCATTCAGGATACAGGACAAAGCCAGGGCCATGGGTTTTGATTGGGAAAAAAAAGAGCAGGTGTGGGACAAAGTAGACGAAGAAATCTCTGAATTCCGCACGGAATGGAAAAACGGAGATCAAGACAGGATGGAAGCCGAGTTTGGGGACCTCCTGTTTGCCCTTGTAAATGCGGCCCGTCTTTATGGCATTAATCCTGAGAATGCCCTGGAGAGAACCAATAAAACATTCATATCCCGGTTCAATTACCTGGAAAAAAAAACAATTAAACAGGGCCGTTCGCTTAAGGAGATGACACCCAGGCAAATGGATGAAATATGGGAAGAAGCCAAAGAAAACACTAAGAATAAATAATGGAGCATTGGCTGAGTCGTTCCGAGTGGCTGATCGGAAAAAAAGGACTGCAAACCCTGCAAGACAGCACTGTGATGGTTGCCGGACTGGGAGGGGTAGGATCTTACGCCGCCGAAATGCTGGCCCGGGCCGGAACAGGTCATCTTATACTCATAGATAACGATGTGGTCACGCATACCAACCGCAACCGTCAGTTGCCCGCACTGACAGTCACTGCGGGGCAATTGAAAACAAAGGTTATGGAAGAAAGGCTCTTGCAGATCAATCCGGAGATACGACTTACCCTTATCAACGAATACCTGGACCTGGAATCCATTCCCACACTTTTGTCAGGCTTGCGACCGGATTATGTTGTAGATGCTATTGATACCCTGTCGCCTAAGATAGCCCTGATCTGTTACCTTATGGAAAAAAAGATACCGCTGGTCAGTGCCATGGGGGCCGGAGCCCGTATGGATGCTACCGCCGTAAAGGTAGATGACATATCAAAAAGCTTCAATTGTCCTTTGGCGTTCATGCTGCGGAAACGTTTGCGCAAACTGGGTGTGCGGAAAGGCTTTAAAGCCGTATTCTCTGTTGAGTTACCCAATGAACAGGCCATTATTCCTTACGAGGGAAAAAACAAAAAATCACAGGTAGGAACCATTTCTTACCTTCCGGCTGCATTCGGGTGCGTTTGCGCACAGACCGTCATCTGTGATCTGTTGGAAATACGTACATTTCCTCTATAAATCATATCCTGTGTTAACTGAAAACAGCTCTAAGCGGACATGGCATTACGGATGGGCATAAAAAGCATCCACCGATTGCCTCGGGAGCAAGATAATAATAAAACAATTTCC
>JBAZHT010000070.1:0-9164 GCA_041652255.1 Bacteroidales bacterium | reverse complement strand
GCGGGGTTGCCCAGCCACCCTGAGTGCCATGATCTCAAAGCTGGAAGAAGAACTGGACGTCAGGATCTTTGACCGGTCCAAACACCCCGTAGAACCGACTCCCGTGGGACAGGACATCCTTCGCCAGGCAAGGGTGGTGCTGCAAAACAGCATGCAATTGAAAGAAACCGTCTCTTCACGAAAAGAAGTAATGGCTACGCATTTGAACCTGGCCATAATTCCCACGGTGGCTCCTTATATCATTCCCCGTTTCATTAGTCTTTTTCAGGAATTCTATCCCCTGACAGAAGTTCGTATCCTGGAAATGCGCACCCATGAGATCACAAGAGACCTGAAAGACGCTAAAATTGATATGGGATTACTGGCCACACCCCTTATGGATGCGGATTTGCTGGAAATCCCTGTGTATTATGAAAAATTTGTGGCTTATGTATCGCCTTCCGATCCCAATTACCATAAAGAAGAACTTCCGGCCGAAGAACTTCCCCTGCAACATTTATGGGTACTACAGGAAGGACATTGCCTGAGAAACCAGATATTCAATTTTTGCACAGAGAACACCCCCGCAGACAAACAGGTTTATGAGGCAGGCAGCATAGACAACCTGGTAAGGATCATAGATACGAACGGAGGTTATACACTGATCCCCCAACTGCATTTACCAATGCTCAATGAAACACAACTCAAAAATGTGCGTCCGGTAATTGCACCGCCTCCGGTCAGGGAAATATCCCTTATCGTATACCATGATTTTATCCGTGAACGCCTATTGAATGCTGTTGCCGACACCATAAAAAAGATCATTCCTCCGGATATGCTGGATACACGATTGAAGAAATTTGCGATAAAAATTTGATTTTCATACCAGGAACGAAGCGGCACGATCAAACACCGCCCTGAATGATTCCCTGATTTCATTGTCGGAAATTTTCCCGTTTTCGGGAAAAGGCGTCTGATGAGAATACGGGTAAGAAAAATCCAATTCTTCCAGCATGTGTTCCGAGAGCTCTTGTCCAACAGCTTCCTGCAATCCAACGGTAGGGATTACAAGGTCTTGTTTGAGAGAGATCATTTTTATCCTGTCTTTGGCCCCGGCAAAAAAGATCTGACGTTTTCCTGTAATGTCAGAGCTGGGAATCATGTTTTTAAATGCTGTTTCCAATAAAAGGCCCGGGGATTTTTCCCGGTTATCCTCAAAAAATGTATGGTTCAAAAAGTCCTTCAGGTAATAGGAATGGATGGCATTGTAAGCCTCCTGGTCAATAATATCACGAGCATTCCCGTTCATTCTTTCAAAAACTGCTCCGCCACAGAACGCAAACAACCGGGATTCCTTCAGATATCCGTCAACATCTGCCATCATTACCACCTGGGAAAGTAACGCCCCTATGGAGTAGGCAAAAAAATCCACCCCGGCATCTTCTGCAAATAATGGATGTTTTCCCTGTTTTATATCTCTAACAAGCTGATTCAGGTTAAAAGCCGATTCCAGACCGGAACTGTAAAAGCGCAACGGACTTATTGTTAGTCGTGAACTCAGGGCCAAATTGGCAAAAGAGGCATTGACCAGGTTTTTAATTTCCTGTTTTCGCCGGTTAAGCCACGGCTGAAGCCAACGCGGTGTATACCAGCCGGCAGGTGTCCGGTTCATGTGAAAAGCAATGGGAAACAAAATAACAGGTATACCACAGTTCAGGACAAGGTCCTCGGCCCAAACCAGGTATTTACTCCATGAACGTTCATTCAGACCGTGCAGCATAATAATAGCTTTGCTGAAACGGGATGTTCCGGCAGGAGCGAATACTACATAACGGAATTGCCGGTTTTCTTCTATGGCTGAGTCAGACCCGGGGTAAAATGGAGCGGCGTTGATTTGTTCCCGTATTTTACCGACTTCTTCCCGGCCGGTTTCCTGGGTAAAAAGAAAAGGAACTGTCATTACGGGGCTGTCAGGAATGTTTACCGGACTATCGTATGAGAACCACGCATTCAATTGTTTTGTTCGTTGCATGGTTCAAAACAACTTCATTCTTTGCCAGCGTACAAATAAATGGGACCGGATCACAGGAAAAGGGATGAACGTGTCTTTTAAGGGGTGAACAGTATTTATTTGGGGCAAAATTTTACCTTTGTAATATGAGTATTATGCGAAGAAAGATCCCCCCTTTTATTTATAAAAGGTCCAACCTTACCTTGCTGGTGATCTTCACAGCTGTATTTGCTCTTTTCTTCATCAACATCTACAAACCGTTTGAGTCTCCCCAGTGGTATCCTATTACACAGTTTGAATATTTTCTGTATTCCAGCCTGATCATATTAACGGGAATCCTTGTAGTGGTGATCAGCCGGATAATCATGTTCTATTACACAAAAAAAAGGACTCTGACTTATTGGGAATACATAATATGGGTTATCGGAGAGATCTTTTTCATGTCCCTGTTCTACACCCTATATTCATACACACTGGATGAAACCCGGGATTTCATGGAAGTATATCGGTCATCTGTCAGAAATACCAGCCTGATCCTGTTGCTGCCTTATATTATTACCATCCTTTTTCTTTCCTGGAAAGAAAAAGCCCGCCGTGTTAAAGAGCTTGAAAAAGAACTGGACCACGGAGATGCAAACGCCCAGTTATCGGCCGGTATTCTGACCTTCCATGATGAAAAAGGAGAATTGCTGCTTTCTATAAAAAAAGATTCCCTGCTCTATTTGGAAGCAGCAGACAATTATGTATCGGTTTGGTATTTATCAAAATCGGGAGTAAATAAATACCTTATCCGGAACACCCTCCGGGAAATGGAAGAACGCTTTTTACATACGGCTGTTGTACGTTGTCATCGGTCCTTCATGGTGAATCTGGACCAGGTGAAAATCGCAAAAAGAACCCGTAGCGGCATAGTTCTGGACCTGGGAACGGATAAAGTGCCCGACATTCCCGTTTCACGCACTTATGCAGACCGTATCGCACAGTGGTTCACCACAATATAAGATCATGAATCAGGAACAAATAAACCATAAGAAAAGAGAAAAGACCATCCTTCGGGTTACCTGGGTGGGTTTTTTGGTAAACGTTATTCTATCAGCAGGAAAACTTGCCGCGGGAATTCTTGGCCACAGCGGAGCAATGATCGCCGATGCCATTCATTCCATATCCGATTTTGCCACTGATCTGGTAGTGTTGATCTTTGTTAAGATCGCTTCAAGACCCGCTGATGAAAAATACCGTTACGGTCACGGAAAATTCGAGACTTTGGCCACGTTTCTGGTTGGGATAGTCCTGATCTTCGTAGCTTTTGAATTGATCAGGGACAACGGGAAAACAATTCTGGCGATTCTTTCAGAAGAAATTATCCCGGAACGACCGGGGCAAATTGCCCTTTGGGCAGCCGGGGCTTCCATTATTATTAAAGAGCTCCTCTATTGGTATACTATGCTAAACGGAAGGCAGGTAAATTCGTCTGCCGTTATGGCAAACGCCTGGCATCACCGCTCAGATGCCCTTTCTTCTGTAGCTACACTAACCGGGATAGGTCTGGCCTATTTCCTGAGTGATAAATGGCGCATTCTGGACCCGGTTGCCGCTGTTTTTGTAGGGCTGCTTATAATCCGGGTAGCCTACAAACTATTAAAGCCCACTTTTGAAGAGTTAATGGAACGATCCCTCCCCCGTGTAGATGAACAGTTGATCCTGAACATAGTAGCCCTGGAATTCCCCCAGGTTAAAGATCCTCATAAATTAAAAACCAGACGAATAGGCAACGGCAGAGCTATCCAGCTTGACATAAGGCTGGATGGCAACCTGACGGTTCACGAGTCACACAGGATAGCTGCAGCTATCGAAGACAGGCTCGTCCTTGAATTTGGTCCGGATACGCACGTGATCGTCCACGTAGATCCTTTTGAAGACAATTCTATTTCTTAAGCAGATCCCGGATCTCGGTTAATAGCAATTCTTCTTTAGTGGGTTTGGGGTCGGGAGCAGGAGCAGGGGCTTCCTCTTCTTTCTTTTTCAAGGAATTCATTTTATTGATCCCTTTGATCAGCAGGAATACGCAGAATGCAATGATGATGAAATCAATGAGCACCTGGATAAAGTTCCCGTAATTCAGGGTAACGGCGGGCAGCAGAATTTCCGGATCCACTTTACTGACACGTTCTCCCACAACGGTCCATTTCCAGTCCATGAAATTGACACCTCCCACCAATGCCCCCACAAGCGGCATTAACAGATCGGAAACCAGTGAAGAAACGATTTTACCGAATGCACCGCCAATAATGATACCGACGGCCATGTCCACAACATTGCCCTTCATGGCAAATTGCTTAAACTCCTGAATAAACTTTGACATAATGTAAGTTTTAGCTAAATGTAATAGTAAATATAAAAAGAATTGGTATTGGTTGGAACATCTTTTTTAACTTTACAAGTTGACTGATTCTTCATTTATTAATACCATATTATGAAATTCAAATTTCCAATTACCGTAATTTTATTATTTGCTTTGACAACACTCCATGCACAGGAGTCTGAAGGACGCCTGCTCCGTTTTCCCGCTGTTGGAGACGGGGTGATTGCCTTTTCCTATGCAGGTGATCTCTACACTGTTCCCCTGGAAGGCGGAACAGCTGTCAGACTTACTTCCCACATTGGGTACGAAGTTTTCCCAAAAATATCACCTGACGGGAAAACCATTGCCTTCACCGGACAATACGACGGCAACACCGAGGTCTATACCATTCCGGTGGAAGGAGGCGTTCCCAGGCGCCTGACATATACGTCCACTCTGGACCGGGACAATATCGGAGACCGCATGGGACCAAACAACATTGTCATGGGATGGACGCCGGATGGTAAACATGTTGTTTTCCGTTCCCGGTGGTACAGTTTTTCCGGAATGCGGGCCCATTTATTTACGGTCCCTGCTGAGGGAGGAGAACTGACACAGATACCCACGACCGAAGGAGGATTTTGTTCTTTTTCGCCTGACGGTGAATATCTGGCCATGAACCGTATGTTTAGAGAATTCAGAACATGGAAATACTACAAAGGAGGACAGGCCGATGATATTTGGGTAAATAAAGTAGGAACTACGCAATTGGAAAATATTACCGCCGGTGAAGGTGACCGGGCACAGGATGTTTTTCCCATGTGGGTGGGGTCCGGTATTTATTTTATTTCCGACAGGGACTCCATCATGAACCTGTTCCGTTACGATACGGAAAACAGGACTACGGAAAAAATCACGGAATTCGACAGGTACGACATCAAATTTCCATCTGCCTCCCAGAAACATATTGTTTTTGAGAATGGCGGATATATTTACACATACGATATCCAGTCTGAGCAGCTAGATCAGGTAGATATAAAAATCCACGATGAAAACCTCTATGCAAGATCAAAGCTGCTGGATGTGGCGGATCAGGCAGCCGGGTTCTCCCTTTCTCCCAACGCGGAACGTGTCCTGGTAACTGCACGTGGAGACGTGTTCTCGGTACCCGGTACGGAAGGGGCGACCTACAACCTGACACGCACACCCGGTGTTCACGAACGTTCGGCCGGATGGTCTCCTGACGGGAAACAACTGGCTTGGTTCTCAGATGTCAGCGGGGAATATCAACTGTATGTCATGCCGTATGACGACCCCGCAGCTGCCCGTCAACTGACTGATTTTACAGAAGGATATCCCGACAATCTTACCTGGTCTCCGGATTCCAAAAAATTATTTTTCACTACTGAAAAACGTGAATTTTGGATGGCTGACCAGGTGTCGGGAACATCCAAAAAATTGTTTACGACTCCTTACGAAGGTATTCGCAATTTTGACATTTCTCCTGACGGAAAATGGATCACTTATGCCACACAGGCAGAAAACAGGGTAAGCGTTGTATACTTGTATAATATTGAGGATAACATTTCCTATCCTGTTACCAGTCCTTGGTATGATTCAGGTTCAGGAGTTTTTTCGGATGACGGAAAATACCTGTTCTTTACTTCCTACAGAGACTTCAATGCCTCTTATTCACGGGTGGAATGGAACGCTTCCTACAACCTTTCCAGTTATGTATTTGTCATTCCCCTGGCCAAAGACACCCCGGATCCCACCGCCCTGAAAGCCGTGGAATACAAGGTGAAAGAAGCAGAAGAAGAAAAACCTGCTCCTTCGGCCGGAACCCGGAAAAACAAAAAAACGGAAGAACCTTCGGAAAAACAAACGACAGTTCTGGTAGATACGGACGGCATTGTAGAACGGGCTTCCGCCCTGCCGCTGGAACCCGGTATGTACCAGTTAATGGCTGCTTTTGACGGAGATCTGTATTACTGGACAAGAAGGGAGATCAAAAAGATATCTCTTGATGACATGAAAGAGTCCTCCGTGACCAAGGGAATGCCGGTGGCTTTTGCACCTAAAGGGAAGAAAATGCTCATCATGGAAGGAAGGGACCTTCGCATAGTTGGAGCTCCCACCTGGAAATCAGATAAAAAAGTAAACCTGGACCAGGTTCAGGTACTGGCAGATTATCCTGCTGAATGGGAACAGATCTTCCATGAAACGTGGCGCGTTTTCAGGGATCATTTTTACCTGCAAACTATGCACGGGCGCGATTGGAAAGATATAAGAGACAAATACGAAGTTTTGCTCCCGTATGTCAAACACCGTCAAGACCTTACTTATGTTATCGGGGAGATGATATCGGAACTGAATGTGGGACATTGTTACGTCACATCTCCTTCAGACATTCCCGGTCCGGAACGTGTAAAAACAGGACTGCTGGGTGCCCGGTTTACCAAAGACCCTTCAGGTGCTTTCAAAGTGGCCAGAATTTATGAAGGAGAAAACTGGGACAAATCGCTTCGTTCCCCCTTCCTGGACGGAGGCGTTGACGTATCTGTTGGCGACTACATCCTGGCAGTGGACGGTATAGATTGCTCCAACATGCAGGTTATTTACGAAGGTTTATTGGGTAAGGCAGAAAAAACCGTTGCCCTTACAGTGAACAGCACGCCTTCCCGGACCGGGACCCGGACCGTTTACGTAAAACCCATTGCCGATGAATCTCCCCTGCTCTATTACGAATGGGTACAGGAAAATATACGCAAAGTAAACAAAGCCAGCAACGGACAGATCGGTTACATTCACATTCCCGACATGGGAAGGCCCGGACTGGATATGTTTACCAAACTGTTCTATACCCAACTGGACAAAAAAGCGCTGATCATTGACGATCGCATGAACGGAGGGGGGAACGTTTCGCCTATGATCCTGGAACGCCTGGCCCGCGAGGCATACCGCATGAGCATGTACCGGAACGGCACCAATGTCCCGGTTCCCAACGAAAGCCACTCGGGACCCAAAGTTTGCCTGATCGACAAGTACTCCATGTCCGACGGAGATCTGTTCCCCTATGGGTTCCGCGAAATGGGACTCGGCAAGCTTATTGGAACACGCACCTGGGGAGGCATTGTGGGCATCTCGGGTTCCAAACGTTATTTGGACGGGCAGGATGTCCGTACACCCTTCTTTACTTCCTATTCCACAAACGGGGAATGGATCATTGAAGGATACGGCGTGGATCCCGATATTGAAGTTGATATAAATCCTTTTGAAGATTTTCTGGGAAATGACGCACAGCTGAATAAGGCTATTGAAGTCCTGATGAAAGAACTTGAGTCTTACGAACCGCTGCCCGGCACTCCTGAGGACAGGAAAATGTAAACAGACTGTTAAAAATTTTTTACGAATGAAAAAATGGATCTTTCTGATCCTGATGTTGCTTCCTGCGTGGTCTCTTTCCACGCAGGAAGTGGATCATCAGGCACTCAGCCTGGCAAAACAAATTGACGATCTCATGTGGTACCAAAAAGTAGGTGATGTGGCACATATTGACAAAGTTTACATTCCTACTGTACCCCGCTGGAAAGAAGACAATCCCACGGGACAGGGGGCCGGTAATCCGCTCAAGGTGTGGTCTTATATTTTTGTTCCCCGGGATATTGATCCGGGAAAAAAATACCCGCTTATAGTGCTGCCGCATGGGGGTGTTCATGGAGATTTTACTACATATTACACCCATATTGTCCGGGAACTGATAGCCCAGGGGTACATCATCGTAGCTACCGAATACCGCGGCAGTACGGGATACGGACGAACTACGTACGAAAACATCGATTACGGGGGGTTGGAAAATGAGGATGTCTGGTACGGCCGGAATTACATGGTTAAAAATTACGACATAGTGGACGAATCCCGTGTAGGTATCATGGGTTGGAGTCACGGGGGAATGATCACCCTGATGAACCTGTTTGACCATCCCAAAGACTACGTCTGCGGGTTTGCAGGTGTTCCGGTAAGTGACGTTATTACGCGTCTGGGTTATAAAGGTCCGGAATACATGGCTTTGTTCTCGGCACCGTACCATATCGGGAAAACACCCGAAGAAGATGTAGCCGAATACCGCCGCCGCTCCCCCGCCTGGCAAGCCGCCAAATTACAGACACCGCTTCTCATACATACCAACACGAACGATGCCGATGTCAATTCTTTGGAAGTGGAACACCTGATCAAGGCCTTGAAAGCCGAGGGGAAATCCTTCGAATACAAAATTTTTGAAAACCATCCCGGAGGTCACTCCTTTGATCGTATGGATATGGCTGAAGCTTCCGACATACGGTTAGACATTTACCGTTTCCTGGCAAAATACCTCAAACCTCCCAGACCGTTCAGAAATGCAAAGGAGCTGAGAAAAGCAGCCTACGAACCCTGGAATTTACCGGGCCATTAAAGAGCGCAATCTTTCCGGAATACCGGTATTGTCCATCAAACCTGTGAAGTTTTCTGCCCCCGGACCGTAGGCAAATACTGGAACTACTGTTCCGGAATGTCCTTTTGTACTAAAGAAAGGACGCCCGTCGTACCCGATATTCACTGCGCCTGTTTCATGATCTGCGGTAATCACTACCAGAGTTTCGGGATGTGCCTCCGCATAATCCAGCACTACTTTCATTACCTGGTCCATGATCTCCATCTCGTCTATCAGGCCTTGAACGTTGTTATTGTGACCATGTCCGTCAATACGGGTTTCTTCTATCATAAGAAAAAATCCTTCCGGATTATCTTTTTGACCCAGCCATGTCAGGGCTTTGTGAACCGTCCCGGGTAAAA
>JBAZHT010000069.1:0-9302 GCA_041652255.1 Bacteroidales bacterium | reverse complement strand
GCCAGCCCTCCTTCGTAATAAGGTTCTGAAAAAAGTACGCTTTTGGCACGTTCTTCTGTAATGGAAAGTCCGGCCCCTATCATATCTACCTTTCCGGAGATCAAAGCCGGAATCAGTGCCCCGAATTCCATGTCCACAATATTGAGCTCCATGCCCAGTTCCTGTGCAATGTAGCTGGCATATTCTATATCAAAACCAATAACGCCCTCATTTGCATACACATAAGACATAGGCTCTGTAACGGCAGCCGTTCCAAAATTCAAAACCCCGCTCTCCCCGCTCCACGAAATATCGGGCATCGGTCCGGGTTCTCCCTGCTTGGGAAACCAACGATCGTGCATTTCCCGGTAGGTCCCGTCGTCCTGTATTCTTGCCAGCACCCGGTCCATGGCCTCTTTCAATCGCTGATCACCCTGCCTTACGGCAAAACCGTACTGATCGTCCATAATAAATTCATCCAATACAGTCAGCCCGTCCAGATTGGCCTGAATATTCGATAATACCGGCAGATCATAAGCCGTCGCATGGGCTTTCCCTTCCTTTACAGCCAGGGCACAATGCAACACATTGTTAAAATAAAGGATCCGGGCATCAGGAATACGGTCCAGGACCATTTGATCTGCGGCCGTCCCTGCCGGAACGGCAAATATTTTCCCGCCCTCCAGCATGGAAAGGCTTGTTATTAAATGACTTTCCCTGTTGCACGCCGTCATTGAAAGGACAAGCAAAGCGTACAACAGGGAGGCTTTAAACGTACTTTTCATGGAACAAAGATAAACAAATGGAATTTGACTGCGCCAAAAATGGAATTTGACTGCGCCAAAATTATGTATCTTTGTCTAATGCCAAACCGCAAAAGACACCGTCGTATGTCGGCCCTGCCTCCTATGGAGGGATACAGGCCTTACGGGATCCCCGGAAGGGACCGGGGGTCGGTGGAGCTGCTGTTTGAAGAGTATGAGGCCATTCGCCTGGCCGACTATGAGAACCTTACACAAGAGGAAGCGGCGCACAGAATGAATATTTCGCGGCCTACTTTTACGCGTTTATACGACAAGGCCCGCAAAAACATTGCCCGTGCTTTTATTGAGAGTAAAAGCATAGTGATCCGCGGCGGAGATTACGAAATTGACAATAACTGGTACCGTTGCCGCCATTGCCACCAGGTAAATTCTTCGCCGGACCCCGTTGATCATTGCCAGAATTGTCATTCAGAAGATATTTTATCATTGAACAAACAAACTCCTGAGCATTCCAAATGACGGAATCTTTCAGACAACAGGTCCTCAACTGTACGCGTTGTGATCTCTCGAAAACAAGTAAACAGGTAATTTTCGGGGAAGGCAACCCCAAAGCAGACATTCTGATCATAGGAGAAGCCCCCGGTCGCGACGAAGACCTTATTGGAAGGCCTTTTGTGGGCGTATCCGGTCAGTTATTGGACAAAATCCTGGCTGCCTGCGGTTTTACCAGACAAAAACATGTTTTCATCAGTAATATTGTGAAATGCCGGCCTCCCGGAAACAGAGTCCCGACAGCCGAAGAAGCGGCCTGTTGCATCCCCTGGTTATACGAACAGATTGATCGTATTGATCCCAAAATAATGGTCCTGCTGGGAGCTACCGCCCTGCGTTATATGGCAGGTCCGAAATACAAGATCACGCATGATCACGGGCATTGGTTTACCTGTATGGATCGTCATACAATGGCTGTCTACCATCCGGCTGCCCTGTTACGCAATCCCGATCTAAAACGGGACACTTGGACAGATTTTAAAAATATTGTCCTCAAATACAGGGAAATCTCTGACCCGCAACATCCTTGCCGTTATGTCTAGACTTTTGTGTGTTCCCATATCTTCAGATCTATACAGTCTATTCGCGTAGTCTCGTCTTCCAGGGAAACGATCACACCTGAATGGACTTTACCCATCATGCAATGAGCCGGAAGGAATTTCACGGTTTGTCCTACAAAAGGACGCATTCCTTCAATTACTCCCCTGAATGAAAGGACCATACATATTCCCGCCTCAACAACCGTTTCTTCACGTCCAAGAAGTTTCCCCGGCCCTATCACCCACACATCCAGTAACCCGTTATCTATCTCCACAACCCGCGCAAAATGCGTAATGGGGCAGCCCAACGGGCGGTAGCGGATCACATCTTCTTTAGATATCTTGTTGGCCGAGAAACAGGCCAGAGTCTCGCGACAGGAAGGCTCTCCGGGCAACGGGTGCAGAAAGAAATCAGCCTTTGCTTTATCTATGAGGCCCGTGTAAGTCTCCATTTCCTCAATACTTGCCGAGTTCAGGATCCCCGTCAGTTCTTGGAACCGCATCTTAAACCGTTCCTGCCTGAAAACGGGGCATTGTTCCGGCATAGCCCTTTTTTCTTTTAAAGCCGAGGCAAACGCCGCACAATTCACATAACCGCAAGCCCCGCAATTAAATCCCGGCAGAAGGGCGACCAGAGTTTCTTCCTTGATCATGGCTATTCCCCCTTATATTCCTGAACCCCGTTGATGTGGCGCAACACACCCCTGTGGTATTTCTTTTCAATATGCATTTCTCCCACACACAATGTGCATATTGAAAACGGTGCATTATGGCGCAAACAGTCTTCACTGTAATTAAAGACCGGAGCCTGAGTAAAACATACGGCCAATTCTGTAGTTCCTTTTCCTGTTAATCCGTTTGTTTCAATTATACGGCACCCGGCATTCATTTCCATGACCCTTTCCCTGAATATCTCCCTTTCTGCCTGGGAGATCATATCTCCTTTGGTGATGGCTACAACATTGGCCGTGCTTAAGAAAGGCCCCACTTTTAACGGCGTGTTGGGTCCGGTTGTAGCATCTATAACACAAACCCCCAAACCATTGGTGGTATAAGGGGCACACCTGTGACACAATCCTGCCGTTTCCACGATCAGCATATCCGAATTGTGTTCTTCAGCAAAAGAAACCATTTCTCCCATATTGTAAATGGTATAATGATCTGGACACATATCCCTGGACAACCCTACCATGGTAGGAACACCCGTCTTTTTAAACCGGACCTGGTCTTCCGTGTACAGGCAATCGATCTTGGCAACCGCAATCTTTACCTGCTGTTCTTTCAGAAATTTAATGGTATTGAGCAATACAGAAGTTTTTCCTGCTCCCGGAGTACCGGCTACTACGATCACTTTCATGGCTATCTTATCAGGCAACTATTTCTTCCCCCAGTCTCACCCGTTCGCGGATCCTGAATAACTCACGGTCCATACGGTTCAATTCCACACAAAGATTTGTTTCGTGATCGGTTGTATTGAATATCTTTTCCACTCCTCCGTTTTTCATTACTATGCGCCTGCCTGTCAATAATGCCAGCAGGGGATCGTGCGTTACCACCAGAATGATCTTTCCCTTACCCGACAACAAGTCCATGGCCTGGTGTTTTTTAATGCCTGCATTTTCAATTTCATCTATCAAAACTATGGGTGAATCACTTATAAAAGCAACATCAGCCACCATCAAAGACCGGCTTTGACCCCCGCTCAGTACTGTCAGGTTCATATCTTCGGTTATGGGTTCACCTGTTAATGTGTTGGCATGATAAACCACCTGTTCCACCATATTATGGTCTTTTCCCCTGCATTTGGCATGAAGCATAAGAAACTCCCGTACAGTCATATCTGCCAGAAAATTCATGTTTTGAGACAGTTGGGCGATCAATTTCTTTTTGGGATCAAACCGCATGGAACTATCCGGAACACAGCCGTTTATCAACACACAGCGGCGTGTAGAAGTATCGGCCTGGGCCAGTTGTTCAATGTCCTCTATAAAAGCGCTTTTCCCGCTTCCGGTAGGACCAACAACCCCCACAATTTCTCCGGGATAGATGTCAATCCGGGAAAACGTCTCGGCAATTCCGAATTTGTTTTTTCCGGGCAGAATGGTAATACTTTCAATCATTGTCGTATCATTTCCAACAAAGGTAAAAGCTTTTACTATTTTTATAATCCCGCGAAAAACGTATCTTTCAGTACGTGTAAATACGTATGCAAATAGCCTTATATATCAAAATAATGATGTTTTATAGCATACGTGACCAGGTTGGCCGTATTCCTTGACTGTGTTTTTTGGAGCAGGTTTTCCCTGTGTTTGTCCACCGTGCGTTTGCTTATTGAAAGTTTTTCAGCTATTTCCGCATTGGAAAACCCTTTGCAGATATAATACAAAATGTCCTTTTCGCGCTGCGTAATATCGTCCCTTTCTTTCCCGGGATTGTTGATCTTATGGGTCATAATCTCCAGAATGGATTTTATGATGGCAGGAGAATAATAATTTCTCCCTTCCATAACGTCAATCAGGGCACTTTTCACTTCTTTAAAAGAAGAATTTTTGAGTAAAAATCCCGCAGCCCCGGCTTCTATCATGCTGGAGAGGTAGCTTTCTTCCGAATACATGGATAATGCAAGAATTTTCAGATCCGGGTAAAGCTCCATTGCTTTTCTTGTAGCTTCAATTCCGTTCATAATTGGCATTTCTATGTCCATCAATACTATACAATCTTTTACCTCAACCATCTTTTCCAAAAATTCAAACCCATTTTCCGCTTCGTGTATCTGACCCAGGAAATCCATTTTCTGAAGCAAAAAACGCAGTCCTTCGCGGAATAAGGCATGATCATCCACTAAAAAAACGTTAACTTTTTTCATTTCACCGGTATTTCAATATGTGCATAAAACCCGTTTCCGGGGGACGATTCTACAGAAACCGACCCATCCAGTGACTTCACACGGGAATGGATATTATCAAGGCCCATCCCCGTTAAAGGTGAATCCTTGCCGGGTATATCACCCGGATCCATACCTTTCCCGTCATCAAGGTAATCAATCCTCAACCACCGGTTCTGCTCTTTTAAGATCAGGGAAATCACTGTCGGCCCGGCATGTTTCACACTATTGTTCAACATCTCGGTCACAATCCGGTATACATTGATCTCCAGGTCATAATCATACCTCTTTGCGGAAATATCTGATTTAAATTCCACTTTTATGGGCGAATTGGCAAACAGTTGCCTGGTAAGTGTTTCTATTGCTTTTGACAACCCGTAATTTTTCAGCAGATGGGGACTCAGGTGGTTGGAAATTTCCCTGAGTGTGACTATAGCCTCGTCTATTATCGAAGACGACTGTTCAACGATCTTTCTGTTTTCAGGATCCATTTTTTCTGTATCAGCAGCACTGATGATCATTTTGACCGAGGAAAGCAACGGCCCCAATCCGTCATGCAAGTCGCTCGCTATGGTGCGCCGTGCACGTTCTTCTCCCTGGATGATCCCCATCAACATGCGTTTTTCACTTGTTTTACGAACGGCATCCAATTGGTCATGCAAATTAAATATCTGCCGGATATAATACAAGCTTATGAGCATCAGTATGGATATGATGATACCCAGCCAACTGTTCACTTCGTCTTTTGCAAACAATTTGGTTTGCCAGAAAAAGGAGGAAAACTCAAACAGTCTTTCCAGGGCCATCAGCACAAAGGCTATGGAGATCAATACCCAGGAAATGTTGTACCGTGTCCTGCGGATCATAGTAACTGAAACAATAGCCGTGATCAATTGAATGATCATGGACAGGAACAGGGCAATTTTGAAAATCATTTTTTCAGTAAAGTTATTGATTTAAAAACAAAAAAGGCCGCCCGGCAAAGAGCGACCTCAACACTATTAGGTTTTAAGTGTTAATCAAGCAGCTTGTTGCGGGCAGTCTCAATATCTGCTGCCAGTGTATTTAACTGTTCTTCAAGCTGTTTAACATTTATGGCGTTGATTACCTTCAAAGGTTCCAGGATTTCCTTAATGGATTCCAGTTCCGGGTGGTACGGGATCAGCGATTCTATGCCGTCCACAACCAACAGGAAGCGGTAGGAAACCTCGGATGCCGTCTGGTCGTTAAAATAAGTGATGTAACGAGGTATATCAAGACTGGTGAAATAAAGGGCTTCAAGGATCCCTGCCGCCATGGTTTCAAAGAACATGTGTACCTGTTCTTTTTCCATTTGTTCTTCTCCCATGGTTATTACCCAGGTATTAATATCCAGCGCATTGATCTCTACATTGACTTCTGCCCCTTCCATCAGGGCCACATTATCGGTATCAATCAGTAACTGTGCAATTACTTTATCGTATTCCTCAACAGGCAAACCGTAAAGTTGTGCGATGGCCTTGTCTACGGCATAAACGGCTAACGCCCTGTTTTTCTGTGAAAGTGTTACCAGGTCGTTTACTTTGTTTAACGGCATCAGGAATGTGGGTTTAACTCTTTTTTCACGTTCGGTAAGAACCAGCGTACCTTCCTGTATGGCTTGCATATGAGGCATTACTCCCAGCTGCTGGAATCCCGATATCAGGGAATCGATCTTGATGATCAAATCTTCTGTCAGGTATTGTTCCTGGAGACTTGTTTGCGATTTTGTCTGAGCGTCTTTTTTCTTGGAGGAGCTGTTACCGCATGCGCTTACGATAAGCGCCGAGATCAACAATAGTGCAATGGCAATTCTTTTCATATTGGGTTGTTTTGTATAGTAAATAAGCTTGGAATATTGTACAAATGTAAAAAAAACACGTTATTATTCACCTTTCTTTCCCATAAACCTTGCCGGAATCCTGAAAAATAATGCCATGGCTGTCAATACAACCATAATTCCCAGCACCCCCAGGTTGTACCACAAGGTGGGTATTTTCAGTTTGCCCAGGATTTTTTCATGACTGTAAAATGGGGCTCTCCCGTTATTTGTAGCCGGTTCCAGGTAAATTTGTCCTACTTTTGGTACAATCGTATTATCAACAATACGGAACATTTTTAAAGAAGACGTGTTCAGGACCAGATCCTGCAAAAACAGATTGTGGTGATTTTTTTTCAGGGACAGCAATCCGTCTTTCCCCATTTCTTTGATCAACCGGGTATTGGTCCTGTCAATTTCATGGGTATAATGCAAAGACCTCTTTGAAAGTTCTTTATTGGCAATCGCAAAATATCCGTCCAGTTCCCGGTACAGCGCTTCCGACCATACGGATCCGTTAATCTGCAACGGGGCCAGATCCGTAACCCGGGCCAATTGCGGCAAGCCTGTTTTAATAATTTCCAGCCTTTCTTTTTCCGGGGCCCCTTTTTTCAGGTATTCTGCCTGTGCCGTTTCCATCTGGCTTTGCAATTCTTCCAGAAACCCTATCCGGTAATACTGCGCACGGAATTTTTCCTTTTCGTCCTCAAAGAAATGCTTCATGTAACGGTTGTATTCATAAGAGCCGACTGCAAGCGCCTCGAATGCCCATCTGGAGGGGATCACTTCCCCTATTACAGGAACATTTCCTGTCTTGCTTTTTGGATTCAGATCGTCGAATTTCACTACCAGGCCACACAGCAGTATCTGGGGTATAAGCAGTAGCGGAATGGTAATGTAAATGGCCACAATGGAACTCAGGGACTGGGAAAGCACCAGTCCGGTGAGGTTTGCTACCAATGCCGAGGCAAAGAGAATGATCCACCAAATACCCAGCATACCGTGAATGCCCATGATCGCATTCCCCGCCAGAATGAAAAGCAGGGTCTGCACAAGCGACAATCCGGTAAGATAAATGATCTTGGACCATATGTACCCGCTGTGGCTCAGTTTCAGGAACCGCTCCCGTTTGAGCAGCGAACGGTCTTTAAATATCTCCTCGGCACTTACACTCATTCCCATGAATATGGCCACAATGACCGCCATAAAAAAATACGATACCAGGTTTTTGTTGTCCAACAACGTATATCCCGTCTCGGAGGCATACCTGGTCAGCATGGCCACCACCACTGCCAGCAACGGGGCTTCCAGCAGGGATATGAGCAAATACTGGGTATTTGCCATTTTTGTATGTATGTTTCGCTGAAGAAATATGCCAAACTGTTTCCATGCAGCCGGTTTCTTCTGTCTTGTTTGCGGGACGTCGCGTATTTTTGGATCTTCCCCCGCAGATCTTGTTTCCAGGTATTTATTGTGCCATTCTTCAGGGCTGATACGACGTGTTTGAGTAAGTTTTCCTGTATCGTCCAACGCTTTGGCATCCAATATATTCAGTACTATTTCGGGATTAACGTTCCCGCACGTGGAACACATACTGGTATCGGCATCGGCATAATGGGCAACATCTTTGAAATACGTTATGGCTTCAATGGGATTCCCGTCGTATACGGGATAACCCCCTTTGTCCAAAAGCCAAAGCCGGTCAAACAATTTGTAAATGTCCGAGGAAGGCTGGTGGATATTCACCACGACCAACCGTCCTTTGAAAGTTTGTTCCTTGAGCAGGTTGATTACCTTTTCCGAGTCAGAGGAACTCAGTCCCGAGGTAGGTTCGTCCAGGAACAACACCACCGGCTCCCTGATCAGTTCCAGTGCAATGTTGAGCCTTTTTCGCTGTCCTCCGCTTATGGTCTTGTTCAGCGGAGACCCCACTTTAAGGTCTTTCGCCGCTGCCAAACCCAGGTCCGTCAACACATCCATAACCCGTTTATCGAGTTCTTCCGCAGACATCCCGTCAAAACATAATTTTGCCGTATACCAAAGGTTTTTGTAAACAGTCAGCTCTTCTATCAACAAATCGTTCTGGGGTACAAACCCTATCAGTTTTTGCACTTCGGAATCATCTATGGAATGTCCGTTCAGCAGAATTTGTCCTTCCTGGGGTTTTATATTGCCGTTGAGCAAACCCAGTAACGTGGACTTGCCCACTCCGCTACCTCCCATTATAGCCACCAATTGTCCGGAATGCAGGGTAAAGCAGAAGTTGTGCATCCCGTTGTCACTTCCCGGAAAACGGAAATTAATATCCCGGCCGGAAAGTTCTATGGGTATGTGTTTGTCTCCCTTATTGTCAAACAGGGCCTTTATGTTGCTATAATACAGCGGTGTACCCTGCCGGCCTTTCATTACCCCGCTTTGCTGCCACAATTGAAATGTACCCGCCAGAACGGGAACGTCGTTCATCATGACGGGGTCGGTTCCGCGGTACGTAAAAGCCATGGCATTGGAGCCGGACAGATCAATGATCTGTAAAGATCCGTTCCATCCTGCCGGTGTAAAAGAAAGCACCTTCTCCGTTTCCCGGTCCATCACAAAGGCTTTAAAATGACCGAAAACATCCTCATTCACATTGAACCGGGCCCCGACTTTTTTGAAAAGATCTTCGTGGGCCAGGAATCCTTCAGGATTAATACCGGCAAATTCCATAAAACGCAACAAAAGCAACGACTGTTCTTTGGCTTCTATGT
>JBAZHT010000068.1:0-9348 GCA_041652255.1 Bacteroidales bacterium | reverse complement strand
CAATTACAGTGCAGGGAACATTTTTCCCGTTACTGTCGAAAACCGAAGTCATTCCGATTTTCTTTCCAATTAATCCAGGCATTGGTTGTTAATTTGGTGTTTATCAATAAAATGAACGTATTCCGCACAAAAATGCGGGCTGCAAAGATAGGTGTATTTTTGGTAAATGCAAAAATTTAGTACTCCTGCCAACTTCTAATTTGAATATCTTCAACAGAAAGCGAGCAAAAAGCAGTAATAAATGCATCGGCAAGACGGGCATTGGTCAACAGCGGTATATTCAGGTCTATGGCTGCCCTGCGGATCTTATAACCGTTGTCCAGTTCCCCGGAAGTGAGGTTTCGCGGAATGTTGACAACAAGATCAATTTCTTTGCGGTGTAACATTTCCAGGGCCTGTGGATGTTTATCGCTTTCACTGGGCCAGTATACGCGCTGACTTGGTATCCCGTTTTCCTTCAGGAACCTGTAAGTACCACCTGTTGCATACAACCGGTATCCTTTTGTATGCAATAATCCGGCAGCGTTTAACATGTCCACTTTCTGCCGCGGTGTTCCCGTAGAAAGCAATACGTTTTTCCCTGGTATCCTGTACCCGACGGCCAGCATACTGATAAGGACCGCTTCCGGAGCATCTTCGGCAATACAGCCCACTTCGCCCGTAGACGCCATGTCCACTCCAAGGACGGGATCCGCTTTTTGCAGCCGGTTGAACGAAAACTGGGAAGCTTTTATCCCTACATACTCCAGATCAAATTCATTTTTTCCGGGACGTTCCACCGGAAGACCCAACATGATCCGGGTAGCCATTTCAATAAAATTGATCTTAAGAACTTTACTGACAAAAGGAAAACTGCGCGAAGCGCGCAGGTTGCATTCAATGACCTTGATCTCGTTTCCTTTTGCCAGGTACTGGATATTGAAAGGTCCGGAGATATGCAGTTCCCGGGCGATCTGACGGCTGATCCGTTTTATGCGTCTTACGGTTTCCACGTATAACTTTTGCGGCGGGAACTGAATGGTTGCATCTCCGCTGTGTACGCCTGCAAATTCCACGTGTTCGCTAATGGCATAAGCGATGATCTCCCCGTCCCTTGCCACTGCATCCATTTCCACTTCCTTTGCGTTTTCAATAAACTGGCTCACCACTACCGGGTGTTGCTTGCTTACATTAGCCGCCAGTTTTAAAAAGCGCTCCATTTCTTCAAAGTTGGAACAAACGTTCATGGCCGCACCGCTCAACACGTAACTCGGCCTGACCAAAACCGGGAATCCCACTTCGTTTACAAAATGTTCCACGTCTTTCAAAGAAGAAAGTTCCTTCCATCGGGGCTGGTCCACGCCAATACGGTCCAGCATGGCCGAAAACTTATGGCGGTCTTCAGCGTTGTCAATATACCGGGCCGGTGTCCCCAGAATGGGAACATGCTGCTTATCCAGGATCATGGCCAGGTTGTTGGGGATCTGCCCCCCTGTGGATATGATCACTCCTTTAGGCGTTTCCAGCTCCACGATATCCATGACCCGCTCGTTGGTCAGCTCGTCAAAATACAGGCGGTCACACATGTCGTAATCTGTGGATACTGTTTCCGGATTGTAATTGATCATCACCGAACGCCACCCTTCTTTACGAATGGTCAAAAGGGCCTGGACCCCGCACCAGTCAAACTCCACAGAACTACCTATGCGATAGGCTCCGGATCCCAGGACAACAATGGATCGTCCGTCATTTTCGTAATCAATGTCATGTTCTGACCCGCCGTATGTAAGGTACAGGTAATTGGTTTGGGCAGGGTATTCTGCCGCCAGCGTGTCTATCTGCTTAACAACAGGGATGATTCCCAGGTTTTTTCTGAGCGAACGGACATGCAGGGGATGCCCCTGTGTCATTTTGTTTTTCCACAAGGCACGTGCGATTTGAAAATCGGAAAAGCCCTGACGTTTTGCCAGTTTAAGCAAATCCCGCTGTGGCTCTCCCCATCCGTTGCCATTTATATCATTCGGCGGAGCTGTTTTCTCCAGCTGCCTGCCGGTCTGGATGATCCCCATGAGTTTTTGCAAAAACCACCTGTCTATACGGGTCAGGTCATAGATCTGCTCCACGGTATAACCGGCTTCCAGGGCTTTACTGATGACAAAGATCCTCGTATCTGTAGGTTCCCGCAAAGCTTTGTCAATATCTTCCACCACAAGGTCCCTGTTTTCCATAAACCCGTGCATTCCCTGACCAATCATGCGCAATCCTTTCTGGATGGTTTCTTCAAAAGTACGCCCTATGGCCATTACCTCTCCCACGGATTTCATGCTGCTCCCGATTTCTTTGGCTATTCCCTGAAATTTACCCAGGTCCCAGCGGGGAATTTTGCATACCACATAATCAAGTGCCGGTTCAAAAAACGCGGGAGTGGTCCGTGTAACGGAATTTTTTAATTCATGGAGTCCGTATCCCAGAGCCAGTTTGGCCGCAACAAAAGCCAACGGGTATCCGGTAGCTTTGGAGGCCAGGGCAGACGAACGGCTTAACCGGGCATTGACCTCTATGACACGGTAGTCTTCACTGGCCGTATCCAGGGCATATTGAATGTTACATTCTCCCACAATCCCAATATGGCGGATGATCTTTATGGCCATTTCCCGCAGATGCTGGCATTCACTGTTGTTGAGTGTCTGGGTGGGAGCCACTACTATGCTTTCCCCGGTATGGATCCCCAGGGGATCAAAATTCTCCATGTTGCATACCGTGATGCAATTGTCGTATTTGTCCCGGACCACTTCGTATTCGATCTCTTTCCACCCTTTCAGGCTTTTCTCTACCAGGACCTGGGTGGCGAAGGCAAAGGATTTTTCGGCCAAGGCCGTCAATTCTTCCCGGTTGTCACAAAAACCCGAGCCGAGTCCTCCAAGCGCGTAGGCCGCCCGCAATATTACGGGAAATCCCAGCATTTCGGCGGCATTTATGGCTTCTTCCAGGGTATTTACGGCAACACTCTGAATGGTTTTAATGTGGATCTGATCCAGTTTTTTGACAAAAAGATCCCGGTCTTCCGTTTCCATTATGGCACTGATGGGTGTCCCCAGTACTTGCACACCGTATTTTTCAAAAACCCCGTTTTTGTATAGTTCCACGCCGCAATTCAGAGCCGTCTGTCCTCCAAAGGCAAGAAGAATACCTTCCGGCTTCTCTTTTTTGATAACCTGCTCCACAAAAAAAGGCGTAACCGGCAAAAAGTATACGGAATCGGCAATACCTTCCGATGTCTGAACCGTGGCAATATTGGGATTGATCAGGACTGTTCTTATACCTTCCTCACGAATGGCTTTCAGGGCCTGTGATCCGGAATAATCAAATTCCCCCGCTTCTCCTATCTTAAGAGCTCCCGAGCCGAGTACCAGTATCTTCTCTATCTTCATAAGGCTATAACAATTCTACGAATTCATCAAAAATGGGGACGGTATCGGTAGGGCCGCTGGCCGCTTCCGGATGAAACTGGGAAGTAAAGAACGGTTTTGATTTGTGCCGGATTCCTTCATTGGTACCGTCGTTGAGGTTGGTATACAAAGGCACCCAGTCATCACCCAGACTGGCCGGATCCAGGGCATACCCGTGATTTTGTGAAGTGATATAGCACATGCCGGTATCTGCATGGCGCACAGGCTGGTTGTGTCCCCGGTGTCCGTATTTCATTTTATAAACCTTTCCCCCTGCAGCCAAACCCAGGAGCTGGTTGCCCATACAAATGCCACATACAGGCTTGTTACCTTGCAAGGCCTTTTTCAAATGCTCCACAGTTGGACGGCACATGGAAGGATCACCGGGCCCGTTGCTTATAAATACGCCATCGTATTCCAGGGTATTAAAATCATAATCCCAGGGAACCCTGATAACGGTTACTCCCCTTTTGAGCAGGCAACGTATGATGTTGTGCTTAACCCCGCAATCCGGCAAAACCACTTTTTTGTTCCCGGGGATTCCCTGGTAGGTTATGACCTCCCGGCAGGAGACACGTTCTACCTGGTTGATGCTGTTGGGATCGGTAAAAGGAATTTTTTGTGGGTCATCGTCACCATGTACCAGCTTGCCTTTCATGGATCCTTTTTCACGGAGCAATTTGGTCAGGGCACGCGTATCTATGTCATAAATACCGGGGATTTTCTCTTCCCTGAGCCACTGATCCAGACTGTCCATGGCATTCCAGTGACTGTATCCGATACTGTGATCAAAGACAACGAACCCTTCCACATGTATCTTTTCGCTCTCCATATAGCGGGAAAGCCCGTTTGGCATTTGTGTCCTTTCGGGAACTCCGTAATTGCCTATCAGGGGATACGTCATCACAAGGATCTGCCCGGCATAGGAAGGATCCGTCAGGGACTCGGGATACCCGGTCATGGCCGTATTGAAAACCACCTCCCCGGATACAGATTTTTCATAACCGAAAGATCTCCCCTCATATACCGTCCCGTCTTCCAGAATGATTCGTGCTTTGCTCATTTTTTCATGCTAAAAACCGCGCAAAGTTAGGAAAAAGGATCCATTACGAACGGATTGAAACGATTTTTCTGAGTTTAATCTCCCGGGATGACGTTCCCAATAACAGTTCAATTTTTCCGGGATCGGGAACCCACTCGTCCGTTGTTTCGTTCCAATAACGGAGTGCAGTGACGGGAATTTCCAGCGTAACCCGCGTAGATTCACCCGGATCCAGACCCACCCTTTTGAAAGCTTTCAGTTCTTTTTCGGGCCATTCCACTTTGGGATCTACCCTGTGCACGTATAACTGCACTACTTCCTCAGCAGCATAATTACCCTTGTTTTCCAGCTGGAACGTTACTTTTATCACTTCCCTTGTGTCGTATGTTTCTTTTCCCGTTTCCATGGAAGCATACCCGAAGGTAGTATAGGACAACCCGTGACCGAAAGGATAGAGAGGATCGATATTCTGGGCATCAAACCAGCGGTATCCCACATAAATGTCCTCGGTATAAGGCGCTTTGTCAAAATTGGGGTAAGTCTTCAGTGCGTAAGCCGGGGAATGCTCCAGGTGTACAGGGAACGTGAATGGAAGTTTCCCGGAAGGCACAACGTTGCCCAGCAACACATCGGCCAGGGCATTTCCTCCCTCAGATCCGTTGAACCAGGATACGAGCATGGCGGGGGAACAAGCGTCAACCGTTGTAAGATTTACTGGAGCTCCGGTTACCACCACCGTTACGATCCGGGGATTGACTTCGGCTATTTTCTTTATCAACTCGTCCTGTAACGAAGGCAGGATGATGTTCATTCTGTCGGCTCCTTCCGTTTCCACTTCCCGGTTATTCCCGGCAAAGAACAGCACCACATCGGCTCCGGAGGCGGCATCCAATGCCTCGGCAAGTAATGTTTCATCCGGTTTCGCCCCGGCAGCTGCACTACCGGACAGCATGCCTCCCGTTCCGGTAAGCATAACACCTCCCAGGATGCCTCCGCGTTCACGGTCTTTCCGTGAGAATCCCTTATATCCCTGTGCAAATACCAAAGTAGCCCGGTCCCCGATCTTTTCCTGTAAAGCTTCCAGGGGAGTCACTTCGTAACGGGCTTTCACACCGGCACCAATACCTCCTGTGGCATGTTTACGTATGGCATTGTCTCCGATCACGGCAATTTTGCGTTGTTTTTCAGGGTCCAGAGGAAGCAGGTTGCCTTCGTTCTTTAGCAACACTATTGATTTGGTTGCGATTTCATAGACCATCCGACCGTGCTCAGGGGTACTGACCGGTGTCTTATGGGATGTTTCCTCCACGGGATCAATGCTCAAACGGACCCGCAGCATGTTGGCCACTTTCTGATCGATCACTTCTTCCGGAACGGCTCCGCTGCGAACCGAGTCCAGCAAAGCCTGTCCAAAGAACCGGCCTCCCGGCATTTCCACATCCAGACCGGCCATGGCTGATTTTACGGTACTGTGGGTTCCTCCCCAGTCAGATATGACCATTCCCCGGAATCCCCATTCTTCACGTAATATCCGGTTAAGAAGCATTTCATTTTCGGCACACCAGTCACCATCCACTTTGTTGTATGCAGCCATAACGCCCCAAGCTCCTGCTTCCCGGACAGCAGCACGGAATGGCGGCAGATAGATCTCCCGCATGGCCCGTTCGCTAACCTGTACATCTACCATACCCCGGTTGTTCTCCTGGTTGTTCAGGGCGTAATGCTTGATGCAAGCGGCAGCCCCGTTCTCCTGAACACCCTGAACGTAGCCCACCGCCAGACGGGCACTCAAAAAAGGATCTTCACTTAAATATTCATACGTTCTGCCCCCTGTGGGGATCCGTTGTATATTTATTGCCGGGCCGAGTATCATGTCTTTCCCCCGGGTTCTGGCTTCCTCTGCCATCCCTTTCCCGTAAAGCCGTGCCATTTCTTCGCTCCATGTAGCTGCCAGGGCCGAGCCGGTGGGAAAGAAAGTGGCCGAGTCTGTAGTCAGGTGTAACGGAGCCCACGAATGCGGTTCCAGTTCTTCACGGATCCCGAACGGACCGTCGGCGTATTTTATGGGTGCGATATCCAGCCGATCCACCCCGGAGGAAGTAAACATGGTCTGACCGTGTAACATGCCCACTTTTTCCTCAAGTGTCATCTGATCAGTCAATTCCTGTATTTGTTTATCCATATCAACCTGGCATGCGGACAGCATGCAGGCACAAAGTAATAAGAGCGTATTTTTCATACGGCAAATATAACAATTCAGAAAACAAAAATGTATATTTGTAAGCAAGCTAACAACCTAATTTAATTGATCATGAAACGATTTTGTCTTTTTTCGTTCCTGTTGTTTGCCACACTGGTCCTTCAGGCACAAAGACCTTATTTTTGTGTCACGGAAGGGACGGTTATGGAATATGCCAATTACGGTAACGAAGAAAAGACTTCCGGGTATACCCGCATTACCGTAAAAAATGTTGAAGGATCTGACGGCAATTACGCCATTACTTACCAGACCACAATTTTTGACAGCGACCGTCAACCTTTGTTAGATCCTGCAGATATGACCGTTTCCATTGATAACGGAAATGTTTCTGCATCGCTTGGTACCGTGGGAATTGTTGAAATGACAACCGAAGCCCGTGTTTTTGGCCGCAGATCCACATCTACTACGCGCAATTGGTACGCCCGGGGCGTGGGAAGCATTAAATCAGAAACCCTGGATGAAAACGGGAATATTACCGGTTCACAAATCTTAGTAAAACTGGAGGACTGAAGCGGAAGAAGAAGTTAATAAAGCCCTGGATAAAGCGTTTAAAGAAGGAGAAAAGAAAGAGCAGAAAGACGGACAGGAAGAAGACCGCAATAACCAAGAAAAGACAGACCGTCCGGTTTCCCGGAGGGCCGTTCAAAACCAGGACCTGGTGTACGATGACTGGGACCTGGAAGAAGAGGACAGAGAAATGATCAAACGGACAGGGCAATCCGGATCCTACGGGCGTGCCTCTGACAGCCCCGGCAGAAGCCAGGCTTCGGCTTCCGGTCAGGCCCCGACCCCGGCAAGTCCCCAAAACAGAAGGGCTCAGATGGAATGGGCCAAATCGGATTTTGTGGCCGGCGAATAACTTGCCGAATTTCCGTCCCGCTGGGATATCATTGAAGGGAATGCCGAAGTAGTGCGTATTGATGGCGAAAATGCCATCATGCTCCTTGACGATGCCCGGCTTGTTCCGTTCATGGAAGACCAGCAACGGTTCCTTCCCGATGTCTTTACCCTGGAATTCGACTTTTACCTGCATTCCTGGGACGATGATTTCTATGAAACGGGTGAATATCCGTATAGCGATTATATGCTGTTCTTTTTCAACGACCGCAACGGGGAATATGACATTACCAATATGGAAATCCTGGAATTTAACATGGACCCTAAAGGCAAAATGATCGCCTGTTATTATCAATCCGGATCCTATGACCGGAGAGATGCCAGTGTGGATGAAGTCGATTTCAACTACGGGGGATGGAGTCATTTTGCCCTGTCGTTTAACAAAAGGGCTTTGAAAATTTACATTGACGGTGTCCGCATCATAAACCTGCCCAACATGGCAGCTCCGCAACGTTTGGTCCTGGGCCAGGGATAGGCCGTTCCCAACACGGCCTACATCAGGAACGTCCGTCTTGCCAAAGGGGCCGTACCCCTGTATGACCGGATGATGCAGGACGGCAAGTTTATCAGTTACGGGATCACCTTTGACACGGGCAAAAGCGTTATCAAGCCCGAGTCGGCCGGAGAACTGAACCGGATCGTGCAACTGCTCAAAGAAAATCCTTCCCTTCGCTTTAGCGTGGAAGGCCACACCGGTGCCACCGGCTCGGCAAGCGCCAACCAGCAACTTTCCGAGGCCCGCGCCCATGCCGTCGTTGACCGCCTGGTAGAAATGGGCATCGATCCCGCTCGTCTGACGGCCAAAGGCTGCGGCCAGAACAACCCCTTTGCCGACAATGCCTCGCCAGAAGGACGCGCCAAAAACCGCCGGGTAGAATTCGTGAAATTGTAAGCACTACCACTACAAAGTACTACAGCTTTGTACTACCTTCGGGAAAGCTCGCCAAGGCTTGCCAACGCACGCCAAAGCACGACCACGCAAATGCACTCCCACTCCAAGGCTCGCAAATAATCTGCTTAAATTGATTACTGCTCGTGCATACCACTTTCCGGGGAAAGCCGGGTTTACGGGTAACACCGGACCCCGGTTTTCTTATATTCGGGCGTGACTGGTGGCTCTGCAGTACAATTCAATTGACAGTCCGGTTGACTTCCAGGGGAAGGTGGTAAGTAATTGACATGTTACAATAATCCATAAACATTTGTCTATGTGCGTGTTGTGAGCGTGTGCGCCTTTTTCGCCACTTACCACGTCCCCCGGTTTTTGCGGATTTCCGGCATTTTCTGAGGGAGGTAGTAAGTAACGTCAACGTCGATAAAACACGCAACTTGTTGTTAATATGTGCATTGTGAGTATATATGTTATCTTCACAACTTACCACCTCCCTTTGGCAAGGGTCCAGGAAATGAACTTCTTTCAATCCATCCAGAATCTCAGAGAATCCCCTACACGGTCAATACGTTTTCAACCCAGTGACATGAAATGACGGCAATTTTTTGCGTAATCCACTGATAGGAAACATGATTCCCAGTTGTAGAAAAAAGTGTATTTAAGTAAATAAGAATTTTTTTATTTCAAGGCTTTTTTCAGAAATTTGCAACGGGTCAGGGCATAAAATCCAAGTTATGATGCTGGCTCCGTACACCGAACAAAACCACTGCTTGGAGGTGCGTGGGGAGGGGTGCAATTCCTAAACATTCAAATCATGGGAATTGATATC
>JBAZHT010000067.1:0-9354 GCA_041652255.1 Bacteroidales bacterium | reverse complement strand
AACCGGTGTTTTTTGCCGATCCATCCTCATAGAAGCCCCTTTTTGAGGATGAACCGGAGTTTTTTGCCGATCCATCCTCATAGAAGCCCCTTTTTGAGGATGAACCGGAGTTTTTTGCCGATCCATCCTCATAGAAGCCCCTTTTTGAGGATAAACCTGTGAATTTTGGCAACTCATCCTCATATAGGCCCCTTTTTGAGGACGAATGGTGATTTTTTGCCTAACTTTAAATTTCCAAATTGAACCAGTATAACCATGCACCTTCTTTCAGTTATTTTATCCATTGTACTTTCTTTTGAATCATCAGTGCTGCAGAGTGATGTTAAGGCTGTTCTGAAAGAGCTGGATGAGACGATAGACAAACAGGAGCAATACTGTAAACCAAAGGAACTAAGAATCAGGAATCTGGTCGAGGAGCTTCAAATTTCATCCGGCCGGCCGAATGGGTTTAATATTTGTAATCAGCTATTTGAAGAATATAAGTACTATCAGTATGATTCAGCATATGTGTATGCCAGAAAACTGGAATCATTTGCAGAAAAATCAGGTAAAAGGACAGATGTGGCCATAGCTCAGGCAGCTTTGTTGTTTTGTTATAAATCCGTTGGGTTTTTTAATGAAGCGTTGGAAATAATCCGGAATTTCCAACCGGAAGAAATCCCGGATGAAATTTTGGTCAATTTCTATGTTTTATGCGCGAGCACTTACCAGAATCTGTCTTCCTATGTAGACGGGACACCGTATCTGGCAGAAAAATACAATCAAAAAGTGCTTGAATATTACAAGCGGGCACTTCAATATGCTTCAGATTATTCGTTTTATTATCATTGGATTTCCCTTGAAATAGCGCTGCTTCAGGAATATTCAGACGAATTGGCCATTGATGGCCGGAAAAACCTGATCAATTTGTTTAATTTGGATGAGCATCAGCTTGCCGTGCAATATTCTATCCTGGCAAATGCTTGTGACTCTAAACAACTTCATAATGAGGCTATCTATTATCGAGCCATATCGGCCATCTACGACATAAAGTCATGCGTACACGAAACCACATCTGCTAAAGTTTTGGCAGAGTATATGTTTGCTCAAAAAGACATTGCTCATGCATACAGATACATTCAATTAGCCTTAAGTGACGCGCAATTTTATAATTCCAGACTTAGGATGGTGGAAATCAATTCCATTTTTCCTGCCATTGAACAATCTCGTTATTCTGATGTTAACAGTCAGCGTTTGATGTTCATGATAGGCGGAGCTGTAGTTCTCTCTTTCCTGGTTTTAACCCTTATACTTCTTTTAATCCTGAGCTCCAAATCCAGAGAAATTAGAAAAGCGAATGAATTGTTGGCAAAAGTCAACAGTTTATTGAAAGAGACAAGTGTGATAAAAGACCGTTACATAATGCAGTCTCTCCAGGGAAACACTTCTTTTGTCAATAATGTTGAAAAGGAGTCTCTGGCTGCTATCAGGAAAATAACCATTAAACAGTACGAAGACGCAAAGGCAATTTTGTATAATCTGGGCGTTAAGGAAGAACGCGAAAGAATTTATGCCGCATTCGATACTGCTTTCCTGGCGTTGTTTCCTAATTTTATTGAATCATTCAATTTGCTTATGAATGAAGATGCCGGTATTACACTGGATAAAAGCGGGGCACTTCCTATGGAAGTGAGAATTTTTGCTTTGATGAGACTCGGCATTGACGATCCTGCTCAGGTGGCCGAGTACCTGCATCTGTCAGTGAATACCATATATGTCTATAAAAACAAGATCAAATCCAAAGCCTCTGTGTCAAAAGATCAGTTTGACGCTATGGTAATGGCAATTTCTAAATAATTGATCTTAAATCTCCTTTCATCCCTCCTTTCTAACAGCCAATCTGTCTGGTTGTTAGTTTTTTTATCATCTATATTTCCATCTTAATTCGTTGATTCTCCTTTTTTACTTAAATACATTTGTCTCATCCGAATAGATTTACAGATCTATCAAGCTAAAACAACTAATAATGAAAATAAGTAACAAATTATTTTTCCTGACGTGTACGTGCGTTTTTCTTGTTATTTCCATCACCGCATCGGCTCAGAATCTGAAAATAAGTGGTGTGGTATCAGATGCACGCACCAATGAATTACTATTGGGAGTGACCGTAATGGTCAGGGGCACTTCCAATGGAACTACTACGGGTGCTGATGGTCAATACACTCTGATGGTATCTGAAAATGACACCATTGAGGCAATCATGATGGGGTATAAGGATGCAACCGCTGTTGTTAAAGGAAACACAACGATTGATTTTGCCATGGAGGAGGATACACGTTATTTGAATGAAACCATTGTTATCGGTTATGGAACAATGGACAAAAAGGAACTGACCAGTGCAATAGCACATGTTTCCTCAAAAGATTTTTTGTCTTCCGGTTCTATGGATCCTGCCATGTTGATACAAGGGAAGGTTTCCGGAGTATCGGTTGTAAATACCGGTTCCGCTGATCCCAATAACAAAGCAAGTATTCAGATACGCGGGATTTCGTCCAGGGCAGCCGGCCTGGGACCGCTTATTGTTATTGATGGCGTTCCGGGAGGGAATATGTCAAACCTCAATCAAAACGATATAGAATCCATAAACATTTTAAAAGACGGGGCGGCCTCGGCAATATACGGTACAAGAGGCAGCAACGGGGTGGTTTTGATCACTACCAAAAAAGGAACTTCTGACGGCAACATACATACGGCATATTACGGGCAGGTCTCTGCAGATATCATGATCAAAGAACTGGATATGCTGACAGCGGATGAATACCGTGAATACAAAGTGGCCAATGGCAGCGGAGCGGATTACGGAGGCAACGTGGATTGGTTGAAAGAAGTGAGCCGGATAGGGCTTACCCACCAGCATACGTTGACTTTGTCGGGCGGGAGTTCCCAGACAAATTACCGTGTCAGTACAGATTTCAGGGATGCCAAAGGGATAGACAGGCGCTCAGAAAGGATGGAGTATGGCCTTCGTGCTTCAATCAACCACACAACAAAAAGCGGACTGTTCACTTTTACAGCCAATGTGGCACCAAGGATCGTGAAAGCCAAATCGGCCGATTGGCATGTTTTCCACAATGCGATTGAGGCGAATCCAACCACTCCCATTATGGATCCTGACAATCCTTCCATGTACTTCAGTTTCTTTGGCCAGCAGGCGGGGTATAACCCCGTAGAAGAAATCAGGACGGTAAAGGATGACCGTGAGTTGAAATTTCTTGACTGGGACGCCACGGTAAAAATGAATATTACCAGAGACCTTTCCACACAGCTTACATTTGCTGACCAGCAGAATGACTATTACAACAGCTGGTTTCGTCCTTCCACGAATACAGAAGGTATAAGCAAAGGCTGGTCGGGAGAGGCTTCAAAAAGTTATTCAAAAAACAGTCAGTATTCTCTTGAATGGTTGGCCAATTATTACAAATCAATACAAAATCACAACCTGAAGGTAATGGCCGGTTATTCATACCAGTATTTTCAAAATTCCGGGATGAATGCTGAAAACAAGAATTTTCCCAACGATGGCATAACATACAACAATCTGTCCCAAGGGGCCTGGGCACGTGAGGAAGGTTATGTGGGAATGGGTTCTTACAAGAACGATGCTAAATTGATCGCGTTCTTTGGAAGGATCAATTATGACTATATGGGTAAATACCTGGCAACCGTTTCATTCCGCCGGGAAGGTTCCTCAAAATTCGGAATAAATAATAAATGGGGCAATTTCCCCGCTTTTTCAGCCGGTTGGCGTATCAGCCAGGAGCCCTGGATACAAGGTGCAGGCTGGATAAATGATCTTAAGATCCGCGCGGATTTTGGAATCACAGGGAATCAAAATTTTGACAGTTACCTCTCACTCAATACCATAACCGGGTTTGGCGACTATTATTATAATGGTCAGTACTTTACGGTTTGGGGGCCTTCAAAAAACGTAAATCCGGATTTGAAGTGGGAAAAAGGGATAAACTGGAATGTGGGAATCGATTTCTCCTTCTTTGATAACAGCTTGTCCGGATCAATCAACTATTACAAACGAACACAACAAGACCTTCTGGGAGACTATAATGTTTCCATCCCCCCCTATCTGTACTCAACCACTTTTGTAAATGTCGGCACCATGAAAAACAGTGGAGTGGAATTGGATATTCACTGGACGGCAGTAAACAACCGGGACTTTGTGTATTCCATAGACCTGGCAGGGTCTTCAATGGATAATGAGTTCGTGTCGTTTTCAAATTCCGAATACACAGGCCAGGATTACTATTATGTTGCCGGTACGGAAGACCCGTTCCCTTTTCATTACCTGCAGCGAATTGAAGCCGGAAAACGGTTGGGGACCTACTATATGTGGAAGTTTGCCGGTGTAAATAAACAGGGTAACTGGCTGGTATATGATAAAAACGGAGAACTTATACCCGGTCTGTCTGCCACGGATGAAGATATGTATGAAGTCGGGAACGGACTCCCCTTGTTTACAGCGTCTATGACACATACGTTCCGCTACAAAAAATGGGACCTTTCCGTTTATTTTCGTGGCGCTTTCGGATTTGACATCTTCAACATTCACGAATTCTATTATGGTTTCCAGGATGAAGTGGGTAACATAATGAAGATTGCCTACACCAAAAACAAATTGTTCAAAGGCAATCCTGTCGTTTGTGACTATTTTTTGGAAAAAGGTGATTATGTCAAACTTGATATGCTTAACCTGGGGTATACGTTCAATCTGAATAACGATTATCTGAAAGGGATACGGTTGTATCTTACCGGACGCAATCTGTTGACTATTACCGGATTTTCAGGAGTGGACCCTGCCACCTATCAGATAAACGGTTTGCAGCCCGGTGCTTCCGGGTCAAGAAGCTATTACCCGTCCAGTCGCCAGGTAATTGCCGGAATACAGATAGATTTTTAATCTAAATCAAAGCAAAGATGAACTATTTCAAATATACGTTAGCGGTATGTGCTCTTGTGCTTTTAGCAAATTGCACGAACCTGGATGAGACCATTTATGATCAGGTTGCCAGTGAGAACTACTACAATACACAAATGGATGTGATCCGGGCCGTATTCCGTCCCTTTGAACATGCCTATTGGAGCATTCAATCCCGTCACCAATTGGAAGAACTATCGGGAGACTTAGTGGCAACTTGGAAAAAGGATGACTGGTGGGAAGACGGGGGACGCTGGAGCAGACTTCATTACCACACCTGGACCGTTGAGGATGAGTTAATTAAAACAGAGTGGGAGGGCTGTTTTTCCGGGATTATGCAATGCAACTATGTCCTGGATGATCTGAATACTCTTGATCCTGAAAAATTCAATTTCAGTACAGAAGAATACGACAATCTTAAAGCACAATGCCGCACGTTGAGGGCCTGGTTCTACCTGAGATTATTGGGAAGCTACAGGAATGTCCCGTTAGCGGTAAGTCGTGATGCGTCATTGAACTCCGAGGGCCAGGTGCCTCCCCGGGAGACCTTTGATTTTATTGAGAAAGAACTCACCGAATGCGTTCAGCTGCTGGACGCAAAAGAAGGAGCAGCGGGAAACGGAACGGCACAGGGACAATGGAATAAAGCAAGTGCCGCGGCGCTTCTTGTGCGCTTGTATTTAAATGCCGAGAAATGGATCGGGACAGAAATGTATGCCGAGTGTGCGGCATTTGCGCAACGAATTCTTGATGGTGAATTTGGCGCATATTCGCTGGGAAAAACGTGGGATGCGGTCTACGATTGGGACAACGAAAATTGCCCGGAGGTTCTTTTTGCCTTCCCCTCGGCAAAAGGATACAGTCATTATGTTTACTCGGGAGACTTGTTCTGGTGGACGGTCCCCGCCCGCACCATCGCCAATTACCTGGGCGACACAAAAGCCGGGAATGGCGATCACAATTGCAAATATGGATTGGCGCCGAGTTTCTCTCCCGACGGCAGGCCTTATACCACTGAATTGGGCAGACCGGTGGCAAAATTTAAAAAATATCCCGAGGACTTTCGCTTAAAGCTTTATAAGAATCTTGGAGATAGTAAACGTGAGGGAATGATGTTGTTTGGTTATCTGGATTATGTGGAAAACGGGAACGCCAAACGCGTGGTGTCACCTACCGGTGATTACGATCTGTATTTAAGGGATGCGGTGGGCAATTTCAAAGGATGTGGTCCGGATGAAATTCCGGCTGATGTCACTTCGGATATGGTTCACGGAGATCACAGCTCCGGCTGGCGTTTTGTCAAGTATCCTCTCTATCAGGATACGGATGAGGGGCAATTGGAATCAGATTATGTCGAGATCAGGCTGGCCGAAGTGATTTATGCTTTGGCGGAGTGTAAATTCCGTGCAGGCCAAACGGATGACTCGGCAAAACTTCTTAATACTGTTAGAAGGAGAAATTATCCTGCGGATGCTGTGTCGGAATATCTTTATGCGCCTGAGGGACCGGTGGCGCTTACAAGGGCTGAATTGCTGGACGAATGGGGTAGGGAATTCTTGCACGAAGGGCGCCGGCGCACGGATCTCATCCGTTTTGACAAATTCAGTAGTGGGATATGGTGGGATAAAACTCCTGACAAGGATAATCACACAGAGATATTTCCGCTTCACAGAGACGTGCTGAACAGCAATCCTGTTTTGCAACAAAATGCCGGGTATTAGTATATAACACTTTTAAATATTAGTTAAATGAAAAATGCAAAAAAATTGATGATGTTGTTCCTGGCCGGAACGCTCGTCCTGTTCACTTCCTGCGACAAGGATAAAGAACCTGAAGTAATTGATATTGAACACCATTATGAAATGGTTTACATGCTTGGCGCAGCCGCAGACGGCCATTGGGATTCATCTGATCCGCTGCCTATGACGGCGACGTCGGATAAAGATGTTTTTGTCCACGAGTTGGATCTTGTACGCAGTGCTGAAAACAAGCTTATTAAATTTTCTGTGGATGTAAACACTTGGGATAAGGCTCATTTTCTTGTCCCGGCACTGGAAAGTATGGAAGAAGGACAGTCGTATGCATTCCTTAAAGAGGGGGTAAACCAATTGGCTGAAACATCTGAAGAAAAAGACGGGGTAGGAAACCTTCGTGATCATTTCTATGGTATGGATAAAGGTACCAGTGGAAGGTATAAACTGGAACTGAATCCAATCAAATTAACGTTGACTGCGACCAAGCTTTCCTCTTTGGATGATCCCGAAATTATTGAATGGGTAGAAGGAAATCTTTATCTTGTGGGTGATGCTGCTCCCTCCGGATGGGAAATTGCTAATCCCACACCTATGGTACGTAATGAGAATGTTCATACCTATGAAGGTGCTTTGAACGCCGGTGAATTTAAAATTGCAACAATATTTGATTGGGGCGGAGATTTTTACCGTCCAGCGGTTGACCAGACCGAGATCAGTAGTTCAGGGATAGCGGACGGTTCGGTGGTTTGTTGGAAGGAAGATGCAGAAGCCGGATTCGGTGATCATAAATGGCGAGTTACAGAAGCAGGCAATTACCGCCTGATTCTTGATACAGAAACACTTACGATAAAAGTGGAATGGTTGGTAGAGTAGTTAGGTTGATTTTGGTATCTCTTGCGTCAGCATTGCTTTTTGTCAATGCTGATGCTCGGGATAGCAAATACACGCGTAAAAACGTGGCTCCGCAATATTGGATTGCTTACGAATATTGTTATGATCTAAACCGTCCCATAACCGAACTGCGTTGGCAGTGTAATATTGACTGGATGGCGGAGACATTCCTGGATTGGGGATACGATATGATATCGAATGACGGATGGATTGAAGCGGCTCAGACCATTAACGAAAACGGATATATCACAAAATACAACAGCGGTTGGGAACACGGGTTTGCGTATTGGAATGAGTATATCAAAAACAAAGGAATGAAAGTGGGTGTATATTACAATCCACTATGGATGACGGCCGCTGCTTACGAAAATGATTGCCCTGTTTTGGGGACCACTACTACTGCCCGTCGTATTGCCGGACAATACTCTTTTAACGGACAACTGCACTGGGTTGATGTAGATAAAGCCGGCGCTGAAGAATGGGTGAAAGGGTATGTACGGTATTTTATTGACCTGGGTGTGTCATTTCTTCGTGTGGATTTTTTGGAAAACTATGAAAACCACTATGGAACTGAAAGGTATGAAAAAGCGCTGCGCTGGATAGCCGAAGAAGCTGGCGATGACCTTTTTATCTCCCTGGTTATGCCCAATTCATTCAATCAGGCAGCCACTGAAATTCCTTACGGAGACATGTTCCGCATTAGTGATGACTGTTTTTCCGGAGACTGGGACTTTGTAAGCGCCCGCAGACGGGGGCAGGTAAAAAAGAATTGGCCCATGTATGCCAATGTCTTTGATGGTTTTGTGGCTTTTTCAGAAGTGTCCGGTCCGGGAAAAATCATGATGGATGGTGACTTTATGCGATTGAACAAACTGGCCGACAATGCAGAACGGCAATTCCTTTTCTCTCTTATGATCATGGCCGGATCTCCACTTGCCATTGCTGATCAGTATGATACGGCTACAGACGATGTGGAGGCAATCTACAAGAACGAAGAATTGCTGGAGTTGCACAATATGGGCTTTTATGCAAAACCGCTTAGTACTGACATTCATGATTATGAGAACAGTTCCCGTTGGGTAGGCAGACTCCCCGACGGAGACTATATTGTAGGTCTTTTCAACCGTGAAGATGAAACGCTGCCATACGGGATTGACTTTTTCACCGAACTGGGAATTGCCTCGGGAAGAGCAAAAAATGTACGTGATTTATGGACCCATACCGAATTGGGTAGTATGAAAAATAAATATGAAACAACGTTGGAACCTCACCACTGCAGGATTGTTAGAATCAGCCCGGATTTGAATCAAAAAAAGTCCCCCTGCTTTGGGTGTTCCAGTAGGCAAGACGAATAATTATGATACGATTTTCTTCACTTATTACGGCTTTTATATTGGTGATTAGCTGCCAGTCTCACATAAATACCCAAAATGTGATTCTATTGCGATCTCCCGATGATATGTTGACTATAGAGTTTTTATTGTCAGATAAGGGCAAACCTATGTATGCCCTGAAATATTCAGATAACTATATCATACTTCCAAGTGCGCTTGGTTTTGAACTTCGCGGCAACATCAAGGCAACTGAATTGCATTTTGGAAAGACCGTTAGCAAGACAGACTCAAAGCCAAGCCGGTACTTTAACGATCGCTTTAAAATAGTCAATATTTACAGGAATTCTTTTGACCAGACATGGAATCCTGTATGGGGTGAAGAATCTGAGATCAGGAATCATTATAA
>JBAZHT010000066.1:0-9504 GCA_041652255.1 Bacteroidales bacterium | reverse complement strand
CATCCACAACGCCATCCACGGGTATCCGTTCGCCCGGCCGCACTACTACGCGATTTCCCACCTGCAACATGGAAACCGGCACCTCCTTTTCGGCAAATGGCACATCCTTACCTAAAACTGTTGTGGGGCAAGCATCGTTTCCGCCTTCCACCAGCACGCGGGCGGTTTTGGGCTGGAGGCCCATGAGGCCTTTGATGGCCGATCCGGTCCTGTTCTTGGCCCTCTCTTCCAGGAATTTACCCAGTAAAACAAACGACAGGATCATGCCCGCCGCCTCGTAATACACGTGGACTTCAATGCCTCGGCTTACGAAAAATTCAGGGAACAACGTATTGAACAAGCTATACACAAACGCCACGATGGTACTCAGACTGATGAGCGTATCCATGTTGACCATTTTTTTGCGCAACATTTTCCAGGCGCGGATGTAATAATTGCGCCCGGCAAAAAACATGATGGGCAAAACCAGCAACAGCATGACCCAATGCGCCGGTTCCCAATCCATGAACGCCATGGAAACGATCATCAGCGGCACGGAAAACAGCCACGCCACAAACACGTTGATCTTCATTCGTTTATAACTCCGAAGCCTGGCATCTTCCTGCTTTTCCTCTGTGCTTTCATCGGGAATGATCAACCGGTATCCAATGGCGCCCACCTGTGCCTGGATCTGCCTGGGATCGATCTGTGCCGAGTCGTATTCCACCAGCAACGTACTTGCTGCAAAATTGACAGATGCCTCCCTGACTCCCGGCAGCGAACGCACCTTCTTCTCAACATTCATCGCGCATCCGGCACAACTCATGTCTAAAACGGGAAATGTATCTTTTTGCATAAAAATTCTCTATATATAATAATGTATAAAGATGGCAATTTATGTGCCAAGCGGCAAGCAGCAAAGGGGTGCAACGGACACATTGTTCGTTTCGTTGAAAATCAGGCAGTTACGAAATTCATACCCCCGGGGGTATGAAATCCGTAAGTCGTTGATCCTGATGCAAACGAACAATGTGTCCGTTGCACCCCTTTGCCAAAATCAAACCCAAACCGACCAAAAACCCTTCAATTTCAACCATTCGTGAAATGGTGTTGCAATCAAACACAAAATGTGTTACCTTTGTAAGACCTAATAGATGAGAGGAACTGGCTTCTGTGTAAGAAGCAAGTCCAAAAAAACAAAGCAAAATAACTGTAGAAGTCTTTGTGTTTCACTTGTTTAACCTGTAAAAAATCAGGATAGACAAGCCACGTTTCTTTACGTCATTTTTTCAAATTACCGCCTTGTAAATTGTTACTCAACCCAAAGGCATAATCGTAAATCATATTTGATTCATCAGGTAATTTTTTGTAATTTTGTGAAACCGGGAAGGCAGATTGCCTGACCGGTGAACTAAAAGACCCCAACTGACCTGAACGTACCTGATGGACAATCCTGCAAACCCTGCAAATCCTGCAAATCCTGCAAAATCTGCATATTACTGGTATGTAGCCGTTACGTACCGTAAAGAACGCGTCATAAAACAGGAACTGGACAAAATGAACATTAAAAATTTTGTCCCTTTTCGGCATGTTGTCAAAGAACGGAACGGCAAAAAAGTTAAACTTACCGAATTGGTTATACCGGGTTACGTTTTTATCTACACAGATACCAAAACCAGCCTTACACTCACGCAGAAGCTGGCCTTCAGCATGAGGTACCTGAAACAACCCAAAACATACAACCCTGTTACCATTCCCGAAAAACAAATGCAGGACTTCATATTCCTGCTTACTTTCCCCGAAGAACAAACCAACCTGGTCCCCTGCAACCTCAGACGGGGGGACAAAGTGCGCATAATAAAAGGCAGTTTTGCCGGCATAGAAGGGGAGCTTATCCGCATCAAAGGCCACAAACGTGTGGTGGTCCGCCTGGAAGGCATCGCTGCGGTAGCAACCACTTACATCCCCGCCTCGTTTTTGGAGCGCATTGAAATAGAGGCCTAAAGCCGAGTTCAGCGCAAAATCCGCGCAAAATCCAAGCCGAGTTCCGCGCAAAATCCAAGCCGAGTCTGGCGCACAACCGCAACCGTGCAACCGCACAACCGCACAACTCCGCAACCGCACAACCGCACAACCGCGCAACCGCACAACCGCGCAACCCCTGCAACTCGGCAACATTCAGAAAATTCACAGATACTTCCATGGATCTGCAAAATCCTTACGGAAATCATGTTTAAAACAAAAATCAAAACCCTATTCAGAGATGTCGCTTCCATATCCTTGGAAACGGCAGATCCCGATCTGTTAGCGCATATCAGTTTCGGGTACCGGAATTTATTAATCCTTGCCTACACCATGCCATGGGTAACCGAAACACTTGGAGATCAAGCCCGGACCCAGGTACTGACAGCGCGTATGCTGGAGGCGGCGGAACGGCTGGCAGCTCATCTGGATAAAGACATGACAGCGGAAAACCGGGCCCGCTACATCGTGTATTTATTGCACACCCTCATTTTTCATTACAACCCGGATCACATGCAGATAGCCCAAAACGCCGCAACAGAAATTCTGGACGCGATCACCGCAAAAGAGTCCAACAAATACCTTTCCCTGGCTAACTCGCCATACATCTGCAAGATACTGTGCTACGATTACTACTTCCGCTCAGAAAAAGACTCCCGCAAAAAAGCGGAACACCTCCTCACACAATGGACGGAACAACTGCAACAGGACGGTTCCTGGCCGGAAGTACCCCCAGACGTTGCACTGCAACGCCTGGAATCTTACGCACTTTACTCAGATGTGGCTGACCAGAACAAATACCAAACTACACTAAGCAAAGCCCTTCGATATTACACCGAACTTCCGCACATCACAGACGAAGTCCGGTTGCTGTTCGTTCTGGCCCAAACGGGAACATTTTCGAATTACCTGCAGCAGGTTGAACAGATCATGAACAACGTACTGGAAGGAAAATTATCTGCCTCGGCAAGCGGCAGCATCTCCGATGCAAACAGGACGAAAAACCCTCAAATGCTCAAAGCACTCCAGTTCCACATACTGGCTCTGTATATGCTTAACACAGAAAAGGAATAAGGCCGCAGCATCACGGTGCGGGTGCGGTAGGGCCGCAGCATCACGCAGCGGGTGCGGTAAGGCCGCAGCATCACGCTGCGGGCGCGGTAGGGCTGCAGCATCACGGTGCGGGTGCGGTAAGGCCGCAGCATCACGGTGCGGGTGCGGTAGGGCCGCAGCATCACGGTGCGGGTGCGGCATCTTCAAGCTGCCGCGCCACCCCCGGCAAAAATAAATCGTAAAGCACAATATATCAATAAGATAAGCCTTAAAAGAAAATCAAGTGGCGCCGCATCTTCAAGATAAAACAGCTATGGAAGAAGAAAAAGGATTCCGGAAGATAGAAAAACGCATTTTAAAGCGTTTTGACTTTTACAGGTTCAATTACCTGAAATACTGGATGGTGGCCGTGATAGACATTATCATAGCCGTCGTATGCTCCACCGTGGTCTTCCTCATTTATTTCCCGTTATCGGAACCGCTATCCAGGCGTTACCTGCTGCTGGTAATGGTTCTTACGGCTGCAGTAAGTATGGTGGCATTCTACCTATTGAAGACCTACCGCCATATCATCCGTTACATGACGGTAAAAGGCCTCCTGCCCCTGGGTTATGCGGTGATCATAAAAACAATGGTCCTGACCGTAGCCCTTTACCTGATGGACCTGCTGACACAAGACGTACTGATCAAATTCTTTCTCATTGATCTGCTTCTGACCTATGTTGCCCTGATCTTTATACGAATGGCCATGATCATAGTCTACGACCTGGTCAACCAAAAAGTAGCCAACCATACCATGAAGGTCCTGATCTACGGAAACGACGAAAAAGCGGCCTCGTTGCTCATACGCCTGCACAAAAGCACTCACTACCGCCCGGTAGGATTCATCGTTTACGGCAAGGAATCCATAACGTACCGCCTGAACAACATGAACATTTACCATTTCCAGACAAAGGAAGGCCTTGCAAAGATCATGAAAAAGTACGATGCCCAGGCCATCCTGTTTTCTACCTATAAAGGCGTTCAAACAGAAAAAGAGCGGCTCATTCCTTTCTGTGCAGAGCAAAAGATCAAGATCATGATCGTTCCGCCCATAGACGAATTCGGAGAAAACGATACCATACACCTGAAGATCCGTCCCATAGCCATAGAAGACCTCCTGGGACGTGAAGAAATATGCATCAATATGGAAGCCGTGGCCGACGGGTTCCGGGACAAAACGGTATTCGTTTCCGGGGCTGCCGGTTCCATTGGAAGCGAGTTTTGCCGCCAGGTGGCCTCGCTCAACGTGATCAAACAAATGATCCTTTTGGATGTTGCCGAGACCCCCATGCACTACCTGCGCCTGGAACTGGAGAGAAAATTTCCCCACCTGCATTTCATACCCGTCGTAGGGGACGTGCGCCACAAATCTACCATTAACAAACTCTTTGAAGCTTATAAACCCCAGATTGTTTTCCATGCCGCTGCCTACAAACACGTCCCGCTCATGGAAGAAAACCCCTGCGAAGCCGTCCGGGTAAACGTTGAAGGAACGCGGATCATGGCCCAGGCGGCCGTAGCAGCAGATGTGGAAAAATTCATCTTCCTCTCTTCGGACAAGGCCGTCAACCCCACCAACGTTATGGGAGCCACAAAACGCCTTGCCGAGATGTACATTCAGGGACTGGGACTGGCCATTGCCCACGGGCAAATGGAGGGAAAGACGCAGTTTGTGACCACGCGGTTCGGGAACGTGCTGGGGTCCAACGGATCCGTCATTCCGCATTTCCGGCACCAGATCAAAGCCGGGGGGCCTGTCACGCTGACGCACCGGGACATTACGCGGTATTTCATGAGTATCCGCGAGGCTTCCCGCCTGATCATGGAGGCGGCCACCATCAGTACCAACAACGAAATCATGGTCTTCGACATGGGTGAGCCCGTTCTCATTAGGGACCTTGCCTATAAGATGATCCGCCTGGCCGGTTATACGCCCGGCGAAGAGATCGCGATAGAGGAGATAGGCCTGCGGCCCGGAGAAAAATTGTTTGAGGAGGTCCTGAGTACCGAGGAGAACTCCACGGCCACGGTGCATCCCAAGATCCGCGTAGCGCAGGTCAGGCCTTGTGCGTTTGAAGAACTGCAGGAAGCCCTGCCGGAAATCGCCCGCAAGGCCTGGGAATTGGACGTACCTGAAACCGTGAAGCTGCTCAAAAAATGGGTGCCGGAATTCAAAAGCCATAATTCAGAATTTGAGAAATATGATAAGGACTAAAAGACGAGCTTCCCCTTGTCCATTGTGCTTCAGTCCAAATAATACAGTGATATTTGGAATGGTAATCAAAAAAATACAGTTAATACTTAATGATGTGTATCGGATTGTGCACGAATTGAACGGGGAAGGCCTCCCATTTGCTTTGCAAACGGGTCCCTCCCTCCGCGGGACGAGCTTCCCCTTGTCAATTGTGCAACAATCCTAATAATACAGATTATACTAATAATTGTTTATAGCAGTAAACAAAAAACACAAATAATTGTTTTCTTTAGTAAACAAAAAATCGTATTTTTGTAAATAAATTGTGGAATATTTATTTGAACGATTCAGAAAAAAACTAGCTTATACCCGGACATCTTTTGTCAGGAGTATAATGGACACCATCAACTGGGATGCTCAACTCATTGGAATACGTGGGGCCCGGGGAGTAGGAAAAACCACTCTTTTGCTACAATATATCAAACTTCACCTCCCTTCAGATGAGACCGTATTGTATGTTAGTCTTGATAATATCTGGTTTACAGGGAACAAACTTTACAATCTGGCAGATGATTTTGTTAAAAACGGAGGCAAATACCTGTTTCTGGATGAAGTGCATAAATATCCCGGATGGTCGCAAGAAATAAAAAATATATACGATGACTATCCGGAATTAAAAGTGGTTTTCACAGGATCTTCATTGCTTGAAATACTTAATGCAAAAGCAGATCTGAGTCGTAGGGCTATTGTGTATGAAATACAGGGGTTTTCCTTTCGTGAATACCTGAACCGGAATTTGAATTTGCATATACCTGTCTGCTCATTGGAGGAAATACTTGACCACCACATGAACCTGGCCCAAAGTATTACCTCCGGGATAAAGGTATTTAAACACTTCAACGATTATCTGAAAAACGGATATTATCCTTATTATAATGAACTTCCGGAATTGTATTATCAACGTTTGGAAGAAGTTGTAAATATGATCCTGGAGATAGAATTGCCGGCTTTAAGGGGAGTGGATTCTTCTTATATACCAAAAGTGAAACAACTATTGTTCGTATTGGCAGAATCGGTGCCTTTCATACCAAATATCAGCAAACTTAGTGAACGCATTGGCATAACACGTATAGGGCTGTTGAATTATCTGAGAGCCCTTGGGGATGCCGGTCTTATTAAAAATTTAAGTAAAAGCAGTTCAGGAATAACCCGTCTGCAAAAGCCGGATAAGATATTTCTTGAAAATACCAATATGATGTTTGCCATTGCACCCGGAAATACTAACAAAGGGAATCTGCGTGAAACTTTTTTTGTTAACCAACTGTCTTATGATTACCGGGTACAGCTTTCGGAGCAAAGCGATTTCCTGGTTGATGGAAAATATACTTTTGAAATAGGAGGGAAAGATAAAAAATACACTCAACTTACAGGAATTGATAATGCCTATATCGCTGCCGATGATATTGAATTTGGATTTGGCAATAAAATACCGCTATGGATGTTCGGACTGACCTATTAAGAATTCTGGTTGCATTTCTTTTGGTATGGTGTTGCAGCAGTTGTGCGGCACTGACGGAATCGCAGCTGCAAACGGTACAGAAGCTGGCGGTGAGTGCAGACAGCGTGGCGGCGGCACCTAGTGCTATGTTTCGCCAATTGGCCGCCATTCGTACCGAACGCGGCCTTTTTTACGCGGCCTCCCTTACCGGGGCCCAGGCGCGTTTTGCCGAGTTGAACGCCCTGGCAGTGGCGGCCCGGGAAGATGAAAAACTGGCTGAACGCACCGATGTGTGCGTGGACGTACTGAACAGCTACCTGCGGGCCTTGCGCAGCATCAGCAACCCCGCCCGGTGGAAACAAATAGGGACCGAGATGCGCGGACTGGGCAAGAACCTGGACTCGGTGATCCTGCGCTTTAACCAGTTGGACTGGACAGACCTGGAATTGCCGCAAGGCGTGGCCAAATTGTCCGGGAAATACGCCGGCTACCTGAGCGAAAATTACATGAAGAACCGCCAGGCCGTAGCCGTGCGTGAGTTCGTGAGCGAGGGGGATACACTGGTGGCTGTTTGTGTGGATGCGCTGGTACAGCTGCTGCGCAAACAGGAAGTGCAGGAACTCATAGACAACGAAGAAACAGGCCTGAAGAACAATTACCTGGCCTACCTGCAGCGGGTAGAGACCTTAGGGCAACTGCCCCCGGTGGATCACGACAGGCGTTACATGACACTGCTGGAGGACCTGGAAAAAGCCCAAAAAATCAGGGACAAATGCGTGAGCGGACTGCGCAGCCTTAAGCGGGCCCACCACAAACTCCTGACCCAACTGGAAAAACGCGAACGCCTGGATTACTGGTATGAAGAACTAACAGAACTAAATACTCTGGCGGTGCAACTGAGCACCCTTATTAAAGAACTGAAATAAACAGTATTTTTTATACTGAACAAAAAACATTAAATTTGTTCAGTACAATTATTTTAATGAATGAAATCGGTTGTTTTACAGCAAAAAGAAGAGCGGGATGCGTTGTTAAGAAATGTCTATCAAAAACGTGTTTTGATAGAATCTACCGAACAATATCTTGAATCCGGTCTTATAAAGCTGATAACCGGGCCGCGCCGCGCAGGAAAATCTGTATTCGCATTGCAATTGTTAGGTTCAAAGAATTTTGCCTATCTGAATTTTGACGACGAGTTATTGCTTTCTTCTTTTGACGAAAACGCAATTTTACAGGCTTTACAGGAAGTTTATCCTCAATTTCAGTACCTTCTTCTGGATGAAATACAAAATCTACCACGTTGGGAAACATGGGTAGGAAAGCTATACCGGAGGGGAGTTAACCTTGTAATTACCGGATCAAACGCCAGATTACTTTCGGGCGAAATGGCCACCATGCTGACAGGACGCTATTTGCAAATTGAAATCCTGCCATTCGGATTGAAAGAAGTGCTGGACTTTCTTCAGGTCGCACTGCTTGCCCAAACACCGGTTCAAAAAGCCAATGTGATGCTGCAAGTTGAAGATTACCTGGTGTTTGGAGGTTTTCCTGAAACCTTATCCCTGAGAAGTATAACAAGAAATTACCTTTCTGCCTTATTTGATTCAATTCTTCTTAAAGACATAACCAAACGCTATAAGGTAAGAAACACCAACGAACTATACAACCTTGCCAGTTATTTATTAGCCAATTATGGGAATCCGTTTTCATTGACCCGGCTGGTTGACGATTTGAACCTTGGCAGTAAGGTGACAGCACAGAAGTATTGCCTCTATTTGGAAGAGACATACGTGTTCTTTTATTTGCCCCGTTTTAATAACAAACTAAAACAGATGCTAAAAGCTCCGCTGAAACCATATATAGTTGATAATGGATTCATTGCAGCCCGTTCCTTTGAACAGTCACCAAATAGAGGCCGTTTGTTGGAAAACACGGTCATAGTTGAGCTTATCAGGAGGGGATACAAACCAGGGCAAACTCTGTTTTACTACCGATCAAGAAACAATAAAGAGGTGGACTTTGTTTGCCGGAAAGGAGCTCAGGTGGACCAACTTATTCAGGTATCCTATGATGTGAATAATCCGAGGGTACTGAAACGGGAAATTTCCGCATTACTGGAATGTTCCGGTGAATTGCATTGCAATAAGCTATTGCTGCTTACATGGGATAAAGAAATAACCATTGAACAAGAACGTCAAACCATACAAGTAATACCGGTATGGAAATGGATGACTGAAGAGAAATGAATAAGACAACAGAAACAGAAGAACGTACATTAAAAGAAATACAGGAAGCCATTGCCCGTGTGGACCGGGAGCGGCTGGATCCCACGCTGGGGATGAAGGAGCGGGGGTTACTGGAGCTGTCAGCCCTGGCCCTGCGCGATGCAGAACGTTTGGCCATTGCCCGGTTGCAGAAACAAGTGTACAAAGACATGGAGCAGGTGACGGCCCGGTTGAACCAATTGTCCAAACGCATCCGCAGCCGGGTCACCCGCATGAACAAAGTGCCCAAGGCCCTGGATGCCATAGAGACTGTAGTGAAAGAGGTAGTGAAGATACTGGTGGCGGTGGGGAAATGGTAGTTTCAATTTGTGCAGTAGAGAGATAAATATTTCTTATTTTTGTGCAGTGAAAAAATTTTTTGGACAATGAAAACTGCTGAAATACTGACGATTCTCTCTGACCAAAAAGCCGAATTAGAACGGATAAATTTA
>JBAZHT010000065.1:0-9651 GCA_041652255.1 Bacteroidales bacterium | reverse complement strand
CATTTTCAAAAATGCCTGGTTTTCAAGTGTTTGTTGCTCACCTGAAACGATGTCTTTTACAGTTACAAAACCGTCTTTCAATTCCTGGCTGCCAATGATGGCAATACGTTGAACACCCCGGCGTGTAGCATAATCAAATTGCTTTTTCAATTTCACTTCATCCGGATACATCTCACAGGCTATCCCCGCACCGCGTAACTGATGAATGTAACGCAGCGCCTGAACCGCCTCTTCTTTACCCATATTGAAAAAAACAATACCCGGTGCATCCATTACGTCCTCAGGGAATTTGTCAAGTGCCAGCAAAACGTCGTATATCCTGTCGGCACCAAAAGATATGCCCACACCCGACATGTTTTTCAAACCGAATATCCCGGTCAGATCATCGTACCGTCCGCCTCCGCATATACTGCCGATGGCGTAATCCTTTGCTTTGACTTCAAAAATGGCTCCCGTATAATAATTCAGACCCCGCGCCAGGCTAAGGTCCAGTTCCACGGACAATCCTACTCCTACGGTTTCGATCATGGAAAACAACCATTTAAGTTCTTCCACACCCTTCAGACCGATCTCCGATCCGGCATCATCGAACAACCTATTCAGAAAAGCGATCTTGGAAGTGTTGATACCCTTAAAAAGAAGCAGGGGTTCCAGCTGAGACAAGCCCCGGGAAGAGATGCCCTTGGCCAGAAGTTCTTCTTTTACTCCTTCCAGGCCCGTTTTTTCGAACTTGTCAATGGCTACGGTTATGTCCACCAACCTGTCCGGATAACCCATGACTTCCGCGATCCCGGCCAACACCTTTCTGTTGTTGATTTTCAGTAAAACACGTATATCAAAACGGCTGAATACAGAATCCACCAGTTGGACCATTTCAAATTCATTGTATTGGGAATCCGATCCGATCACATCCGCATCACACTGGAAAAATTCCCGATACCTTCCTTTCTGAGGCCTGTCAGCCCGCCATACGGGCTGTATCTGGTAGCGCTTAAAGGGAAAAGTCAGTTCATTCTGATGCTGAACTACAAAACGGGCAAACGGGACCGTCAAATCGTAACGCAACCCTTTCTCGCATACTTTCAGCGACAACGCATTGGAATCAACCCCGGCAACATCTGCAGGAACCTTTCCGGCCAAAGAAGCAAAACTGTCCCCGGAATTGAGGATCTTAAAGAGCAGCCGGTCTCCTTCCTCCCCGTATTTTCCCAGCAAAGTGGATAAATTTTCCATTGCCGGGGTTTCAATGGGGGCATAACCGAATTCTTTGAACACACGGCGTATGGTATCAAAAATGTAATTCCGGCGGGAAGCTTCAACCGGGTTAAAATCACGCGTCCCTTTTGGTATGGAAGGTTTTTGTGCCATATTGCTTTTGATTGGTCTATGCAAAAATACATCAAAACTGTGTACTATAAAAAAAATGCCCGATATTTATGGTTATGAAACAGATAGCAATCCTTATCCTTACCGGCCTTTTCCTGGGAGGATGCTCCCCGAAGGCCAACGGCCAGCACGAAAACGTACAACTGAAACAAAACAATGTGGAACAGGTAATTGAATCCATGACGCTTAAAGAGAAAATATCCCTTGTTGTGGGAGGCGGACTTACCGGATCATCCATAGGAGCGGCCGGTATTACCCGGCCGGTTCCCCGGATGGGAATTCCTGCCCTGGAACTTTCAGACGGACCTGCCGGCCTCCGGCTGAAATCCTCTGAAACCACCTGGTTCCCGTCTGCCTCCCTGCTTGCCTCCACCTGGGACACAGCACTTGTGACAGAGGTGGGAAAGGCCATGGGGGCCGAGGCTTTGGTTCATGGAGTAGATGTGATCCTGGGACCGGCCATGAACATCCACCGGCATCCCCTTTGCGGAAGGAATTTCGAATACTACTCGGAAGACCCGCTGCTGAGCGGGAAAATGGCCTCGGCAATGGTCCTGGGCATCCAGGCAACCGGAGTAGCTGCCTGCCTGAAACATTTTGCAGCCAACAACCAAGAAACCAACCGGGACAACAACAATGTGATTGCCGGGGAGAGAACGTTGCGGGAAATTTATTACAGGGGCTTTGAGATTGCAGTTAAGGAGTCTTCACCAAAAACCATAATGACTTCCTATAACCGGATCAACGGGACATATACATCCGAAGATAAGGACCTGCTAAAAGACATCTTACGTTACCAATGGAAATTTAAGGGACTGGTGATGACCGACTGGTTTGGAGGACAGGATGCTGCCGCCCAGATACGCGCAGGGAACGACCTGCTGGAACCCGGAAGACGCTGGCAACGGCGTGCCCTAACGGAAGCTGTTAAAAATTGGAAATTGGACGAAATTGCACTCGATATTTCTGTAGAACGCATCCTGAACCTGGTGGTAGATTCCCCGTCTTTCAGAAAACAGGCCCAAAACGACATCCCGTCGGCGACAGAAAACGCAACCGTTGCACACAAGGCCGCTGCCCGGGGTATGGTGCTACTGGAAAACCGCAATGTCCTTCCTTTAAATGACTCCATCCGAAAGATCGCCTTATTCGGAGTTTCCTCCTACCAATTGGTGGCCGGAGGCGTGGGTTCCGGAGAAGTGTATGCCGCTCATACCGTTTCCCCGGCAGAAGGACTGGAAGAAGCCGGGTACCTGCCTGATCCACAGCTTAGGGAACGTTACGAAAGCTACATTGACAGTGTTTCGCGGGCTTATAAAAGAAAATGGAAATCCGTCACCCAACGGATCCTGGGACAGGGCCTGCCTGCAGAAACGAATCCCGGAGCCGTAACCATTGCCCGTGCCGCCGCAGAGAACCAGGCAGCTCTGATCACGCTGGGACGACAGACGGGTGAATTCTCGGACCGGAAAATAGAAGGAGATTACCTGTTGACAGCAACGGAAAAGGAATTGATTGAAACCGTTTCCGAGGCCTTCAGGGATACAGGCAAACCTGTCATAGTAGTTCTGAACGTGGGTGGAATTATTGAAACTACCTCGTGGTCCGATCAGCCCGACGCCATTATTCTGGCCTGGATGCCGGGGCAGGAAGGAGGCAGGGCCCTTGCCGGTATTATCTCGGGAAAAGTAAATCCTTCCGGGAAGTTACCTGTGACCATCCCGATACGCCTGGAGGACTACCTTTCCCATCAGGATTTTCCCCTGGAAGAAGTCCCAGTGAACTGGTTGTCTTTCATAGGAAAAAAACAAACAAAACCTGAAACGGGCAGGCCCAATATAGATTTCACTCGATACAACGAAGGGATCTACGTGGGATACAGGGATTTTGACAAAAACAACAAAAACGTCGCCTATCCCTTTGGATACGGACTTTCTTATACGGATTTCCGGTATTCGAATGCCCTGGCTTACCGGGAAAGCGAAAACGTAGTAATAACCTGTCAAATTTCCAATATCGGAGAACGAGCGGGCCGGGAAGTGGTACAGGTATACGTGTCCGCCCCTGAAGGTTGTGTAGAAAAGCCGGTACAGGAACTCAAAGGATTTGTGACTACTTCGTTGCTGGACCCCGGAGAATCTCAGGAAATAAGTGTGATCATCTCTCTGGAAAGCCTGGCTTCTTTTGTTCCTGAAACAGGATGGGTAGTGGATCCGGGAGAATATACCTTCGGCATAGGGTCTTCTTCCAGGGATATCCGTCAGAAAATCAAACTCCCAGGTATTCCAGAATTGACTTTGCCGCTTCACGCCCCGCACCCATGGCCAGAATTACGGTTGCTGCCCCGGTAACGACATCTCCTCCGGCAAATACACCGGGACGCGTAGTCACCCCCTTGTCATCAGCTATGATCCCGTTGTGACGGTTGGTCTCAAGACCGGGAGTAGTTCGTGCGATCAGGGGATTTGGAGATGTTCCCAGTGCAATGATGGCCACATCGCACGGAATATCAAACTCGGATCCGGGTATTTCCACAGGCCGGCGACGCCCGCTTTCATCGGGTTCGCCCAGTTGCATGCGAATACACTTCAGTCCTGTCACCCAACCCTTATCATTTCCCAACACCTCAACGGGATTGGTCAGCATTTGAAATGCCACGCCTTCTTCACGGGCATGATGTACTTCCTCTACACGTGCAGGCATCTCCTTCTCGGTCCTTCTGTAAACAATGGTGACCGCAGCCCCCAGGCGCAACGCCGTCCGTGCGGCATCCATGGCCACATTTCCTCCTCCGACAACAGCTACGCGCCGACCCACATAAATGGGTGTGTCCGAATCGGGGGAATAGGCCCCCATCAGGTTGCTGCGCGTCAGGAATTCATTTGCCGAGACGACCCCGTTCAGGTTCTCGCCCGGAATGCCCAGAAATTTGGGAAGTCCGGCACCCGATCCCACGAAAACGGCATCAAACCCTTCGTTGTCCATCAGCCCGTCAATGGTAACGGTGCGTCCTACAACCACATTGCACTCGATCTTTACGCCGAGTTTGCGGACCTGCCCGATTTCGTAATCCACCACTTCTTCCTTGGGCAGACGGAATTCCGGGATCCCGTAGACCAATACGCCTCCGGGTTTGTGCAGCGCCTCAAAAACGGTCACATCACAACCGGCTTTAGCCAAATCGGTAGCACAGGCAAGACCTGCGGGACCGGATCCTATTACGGCCACTTTTTTACCATTTGGTTTTATTCCCTCTTCAGGCGTGTACTTGTTTTTTCTTGACCAGTCGGCCACATAGCGTTCCAGTTTCCCGATGGAAATGGGTTCGTGCTTAATGCCCATGATACAGGCCCCTTCACATTGAGACTCCTGCGGGCAGACCCGTCCGCAAACGGCAGGCAGCGAAGAATCTTTCCCGATAATGGATGTAGCCCCGGGCATATCTCCGTCCAAAACGGCTTTTATGAATTGCGGGATCTGAATGTTTACGGGGCAGGCAGCCACACAGCGCGGGTTCTTGCACTGGATGCATCGTGAAGCTTCCAGCAACGCTTCCCTTTGGTCGTATCCGTAACTTACCTCGTCAAAATTCCTGCTTCTGATTGCGGGGTCCTGCTCGCGTACCGGTATTCTTGTCTTTTTATCCATTCTTCAACCCGATTTTGCATTTGTGATCCGCTTCCGCTTCCTGGGGCTTGTACATGGTCTGTCTTCTCATGGCCTCGTCAAAATCTACCTGGTAGGCATCGAATTCAGGTCCGTCCACACAGGCAAATTTTGTTTTTCCGCCCACTGTAACGCGGCAGGCCCCGCACATTCCTGTTCCGTCAACCATCAATGTATTCAGACTGACTATCAGCGGAAGCCTGAATTCTTTTGCCGTTAAAGTCACGAACTTCATCATGATCATAGGCCCTATGGCCACTGCCTGGTCGTATGTATTTCCGCTTTCCATCAATTCCTTCAGCTTTGCGGTAACCAGGCCCTTAAAACCGTAGGAACCGTCATCCGTACATACATACACTTTTGCCGCAACCTTTTTCATTTCATCTTCCATGATGACCAGATCGCGTGTCTTGGCCCCGATGATCACTTCCACGTGCGCTCCTTTTTGGTGCAAATATTTCACCTGCGGGTATACGGGAGCCGTTCCAAGCCCTCCGGCAACAAACAAATATTTTTTATTCCGCAGACTTTCTTCTTTTTCATGAATAAATTCGGAGGGCAATCCCAAAGGTCCCACAAAATCGGAAAAAGATTTTCCTTCTTCCAAGGCATAGATCTTCCGGGAGGAAGCACCAACGCGCTGGGTTACAATGGTCACAGAGCCTGCCAGGGGATCGTAATCACATATTGTCAAAGGAACCCTTTCTCCTTTTTCACCTACCCGCACAATTATGAACTGTCCCGGTTGGGCACTGGATGCCACACGGGGTGCTGACACTTCCATCAAACAGATATCAGGTGCCAGGATACGTTTTTTAAGAATTTTGTACATAAACCGGATCTTTTATAGACGCGGCAAAGATATATAAAAAAGCCCGTTTGGCATTTTCAGGGCAGGCGTTCAAAAACGTAGCCTTTCCTCTCCAGACGTCTTATCATACCCTCCAGGCTGTCGTACAACTTATCCGTTCTGGAAGGTTCCGTTCCCGGATGAATCAGCAAAACAGCTCCCTGCAGCCCGTACTCTTTTTCAAAATCATAAAGTTGTTTCAACAGATCACGTGAACTTTTGTAAGAAGGCATATCCGGTGTTGTATAATCCGCCCTTGTCATAACGCCAGGAGTCAAATGGAGAAGTTCCAGACCCATGGAAGCTGCCACACGAACGGTTTCTGTATTGAAATGCTCATAGGATGGCATAAACCACCTAACTTCAGACAGAGCCACTCCGGCACGTTCCAGTTCAGTCATATTAGCTGCAATATCAGTCCTGAGGCTGTCGGCCGAAACCAGCGACTTTTCGGTATCCCCTTCCCAGGGAGCGTAAAGCAGATGCCTGTCTCCGTGGGGACCCAGGTAATGTCCCTGACGTATGATATCCCGGACCAGATTTTTCCACTGCGGATCCCGTAAGCAGTTTCCGGTCAAAAAGAAAGATGCTTTTATTCCGTGTTTTTGCAACGTTTCCAGAACGGTCCGCCCCCCCTCAAAACGCTCATCAGCTGTAAAAGTCAGGTAAATAGTACGGGTTCCGGGATTGATCCTTATGATCCCTCCCCTTTCATCACGTTCCTGAACGGGTTTATTCTTTTCAGCATGCAACAGGGAAGCTTCTTTCCGGCCCCTGATCTCTCTTTGAGATAAGTAATAACTCAGAGAGGCGGTTCCGTCCATGGTGGGTTCGTTGGTGGCATAATCCCACATTTCATCATGATAAAGAGCCACTCCCTGGTTAAAAGGAGCATATGACTCGGCCCCATCGGCAAGCGAGATATACTGGCTGTGGTCTTTCAGGCGTTCCCTCAGCTGCGGCCCGTCTATCAGACCGCCGGGGGTACTTTTGCCCAGTGTGGGCAGGTAAGAGGTGTGGGGCCGTTCGGGATAATCTCCACCTTTGGGAAAATCCACAATCATGGACGTTCCCCAGGGATTGCACCCAAAAAGCCAGTCGCGCAGTGAAGCTTCCATTTCCCGGAAGGTTTCATCGCCCGTGATCCTGTAATACAGATCTGCCTGGGTAAGGGCTGCAGCTACCATATTGTTGGAACACCACATAAAAGGGACCCCGTTCCTAAACGCACAGTCCTCACTCCGCTGCCTGATATGATCCAGTCCCCTGCGCATGAATTCCGTATATTTTTCTGCCATGGGTGTATCAGATGCTGCCAGGTAATAATGTCCCAGGTTCACGAAAGGATAGAACTGGTAATGCCGGGCCCTGCCCAGTTCCATCCAGGGGGTCACCTCTTCCAGTTGCCCCCAGTAATCGGCTTTATCCAGCCATTCCTCCCCTTCTCCAAGGTGATGGAAAACGGCCGCCGCCAATTGAACGTCATCCACGTAATTGTCTTCTTCGTAGAAATACGGGGAAACCACGCAACACGTCTGGGTATTGCCGGGATTTTCTTCCGCAAACGCATACGCCGGCATTGCTTTGGCCTTCATTTTTGCCGACAGCTCCGGGTCCAGATCTTTGAACAACTCCGCCCCCAGGGCAAAAGCCGAGGCAAATTTTCCGGCCGAGGAGGCTACGCCGGTGGTCCGGTTGATGTGTTCTGCCAAACCCTGCCTTTCCCCTGTAATGAAATAAACCGGACGTCCCCCGTCGGGACCCCAGCCGTAATCGGCCCGGTCACCCACCGGAAGCCTGAACCCTATATGATCACGGTCGTCGGCGATCTGGTTGAACATGACCTTATCTTCCGGATTCATTTTCAACAGCCATTCCAGGCCCCAGCGTATCTCGTCCAGGATATCGGGAATGCCGTTAGCCCCGGGCCTGCCTCTGTCATCGTAACGATCTTTAAAGACGGTTTTATCTTCTGCCTGGGTATAGGCGAACATCATTTGGAAAGTGGCATTGGCACTTGTGGTAAGGTATTGCAGGTAATCCGTGGCATCGTGCCAGCCTCCGGTTACATCTATCTTTTCACCGGAACGTTCGGGATGTAATACTATGTACCCGTCATTCTGATGACAGTGAGCATCCAGAAACGGATTGTATCCGCACCGCTGTTGCCTCATATAATTCAATAAGAAATCCGCTGATCCGTCATAAACTTCCGAACCTATGCGAAAATCAGGAGATTCCACTGTACCCTTTCCCGGAATATCCATGACGATCCTGTATCCGCCTTCATCTTTCAGGTTTGTAAAATTCAAACGGAAAGCCGTTGCCATGGCCCATTTTTCAGCCGGTGCTTTTTTCATGAATCCGTCACCCGGTGACCCCGAAAAAACACATTCGCCTGTTTTGACATCCAATACCCGGAAACTGTCCGGATCCGTTTCCTCTTTCGAGATCATAACAGCTACCTTGATATCCCCGGGCAAATAACCCAGCTGATTGATGCGTATCCACACACCGGATTCCTGGGCGGGAAGGGTTTGCATACTTAAAAGGCATACCAACATGATAATAAATGAACGTAACATAGGCTGATTTTAGTTAGTACCGGATACAAATATATCCATAATAGTGCTTACCTGAACAACGTAAGACGCATTCCGGCGTAGATCCTTATTCCCATCAGGGGACCCCAGATAATTGAGGCATTGAAATTTTCGGAAAAAGGGTCATCGGCAGATATAATGGGATCGGGTTGCCTGTAATTCAACAGGTTTTCCCCGCCGACATATAACTCGAGATTATTAAATTTCCGTGTGATCTGTGCATAGAACATCGGAAATACCGGTGAATAATGATCTTCCTGCCCGGCCGCAAATGCCGGGATTCTGGCAGGACCGTTCAATTGGGCAGTGACATCAAACACCCAGGTATCCGCAGGGGTTGCATACTGGAGGTTCAATACTCCTTTGAACTTGCTGGTCAAAGGACGGTCTGTCAGTCCTTGTCCTTTCAGGTCAACTTTGGAATCGTTGTAACGGAAAGTAGCCAGAAGGGAAAAGCCTTCAAAAGGTTCCGTCGTGAAATCTGCCTGCCAGGTATTGGTGAAAGACCTTCCTTCCAAATTGTAAAAAAGGATAGACGGCACCGGAGCGTTAGAAAGAAATTCCTGGTCGGCAATAAGCTGATTGATAAAATCAGTGCGGAAATATTCCAGGCTCAGTGTAGAAGATCCTTCCCGGCCAAAGGGAAGACCCAGGGTCAGGTTCAACCCGTAAGTCCAGGCTTCTTCCATTCCGGGAGTTCCCTCAAACAGGATCCTGCGACCTGTGGACAATACGCCTATGTTGTCGGTGATGCTGTTGGGAGAACGAAAACCCCTTCCGGCCGTAGCCCTGAAAACAAGATCTTCCGTGAAATTGTAACGCAGATTTACACCCGGAGTAAACAGCCAGCCGTACAGGGTATTGTAATCTGCCCGGGCACCTGCAATGAAAACAAATTTGTCATCCCAATGCAACGTGTATTCGCCGTAAGCACCATAGACACCTTCCCGCCGCCCCAGATCAAACGACTCCTCCCCACCGGCAGGCCACCTGTCTACAAGGACCTGGTCAATACTTTTCCACAAAGCACTTACACCCATTGTGATTTTGTGATATTCACCCAGACTGGACATAAAGACCGCATTGGCAAATACATCTTGTTGCAATGCATTGAAATCCTTCAGACCAAAATAGGCGTCCTGGCTG
>JBAZHT010000064.1:0-9671 GCA_041652255.1 Bacteroidales bacterium | reverse complement strand
TTTCCTGATGGGTTTACCGGGTGGATAAACTTTGTTTTTAGTAATGATTAAAACTATAATTTTTGATTTGGGCGGGGTCATTATCAACATTGACCGGGAACGTTCAGTGGCTGCATTTCAAGATCTGGGCCTGAAAAACGCCTCTTCTTACCTGGATTGTTATAAACAAAAGGGTTTTTTTCTGGAACTGGAAGACGGACGAATTGATGCAAGCGGTTTTTGTTCGGAGTTAAGCCGTTTGTGCGGAAAAACCATAACCTGTGAGCAGGCTTCGCATGCCTGGTTGTCCATTATAAAGGATGTCCCCGCGGAAAGGCTCTCCTTTCTTGAATCATTGAGAAAACAGTACCGGGTTTGCCTGTTAAGCAATACAAATCCTTTTATTATGGACTGGGCAGCCAATCCGGATTTTTGCGGGACCGGGCATTCCCTTAATGCATACTTTGATCATTTTTTTCTGTCTTACAAAATGCGCTGTGTAAAACCCGATGCTGCCATTTTTGAAAAAGTACTTGCTGAACTGAATGAAAAACCCGGTGAGATCCTTTTTATTGATGACGGGCAGGCTAATATAAAAATGGGGCAACAGATGGGTATGATAACGTATATGCCGATCAACGGAGCCAACTGGGTCCCTGGTATTCAGAAACTGTTGGCAAATTCCGTCACAAGTCTGAATAAATCCAGATAACGGTTGGAATATATATGAGGGTAGTCATCCAGGGGTGTGTGATAAACCGAGTAGGCATCCCCGTCTATCATTATATACAGTGCCGGAACTTTGTTGATGGCAAACGGGTAATGGTCGCTGTCGTTGGAAAGAGGATGCTGTTCTATGGTTCCGAAAAGGTTTAAACGGCTGTTTATCTCGCGAAAACGCAGCAGGTTTTTTTCTCCTTCCGGTCCTGTTTCCACAAACAAACGGTCTCCGTTATCAGCCACCATATCCAGGTTGATGACCTGCAATGTTTGGTCCAGCGGAACAACAGGATTCTGTGTATAAAAAGTTGATCCAAGCAGGTTGTTCTCTTCAGCGGCAGCTGCTATAAAAATATATGTCAGATCAGGCCTGTTCTCAGGCTTAGCATAATAACTTGCCAGGGTCAGCAGGAAAGCCGTTCCGGATGCATTGTCATTGGCTCCGGGATAAAAAACATCTTTGCCGAAATGACCCAGGTGATCGTAGTGGGCTATAAAAACAATGCAGGAATCTTTACGATCACGACCCGGAATGCGTGCGATAACATTGGAAGATGTATAATTATCTTTCCATTGACTATTAAAGCGGACGGTCATTTTTTTTGCGTTCTCCGGAAATAGGGGGCTAACCCAGATCACGGGAACAGGTTGCATTTTTCCGCTGCGGGATTTGAAAAACGGAGGCTGACTGTCACGTATCATAATAAATCCTGCCACAGGCATTGTGTATAGAACCTCGGGTGCGATTCCCAGGTATTGGTATACCAGGTCAAATTGCAAGACAATGTAGGAATCTTTGAACCTTCCGGTTTCCAGTAAGGGCAGCAGACGTTCCGGATTGTGATCTTCTTTGGAAATATATTCCAAATTGTAAGAGCCTTTTTGTGAGGGAGAAAATTCGCGGACAATAAAATCTGTGCCGGGAATCAGATCCGTTTCGTCAACCCGCATTTCCATTTTATCGTGAAATACATTTACATTGTAAGTGAAAGGTTGAAGATAGCCGTTTTTAAAAGCAGGTTCCAACCCTTCAATTTCACAGAATTGCATTACCAGGTATTGTGCCGCTTTTTCGTCTCCTTTTTTGTAATCGGAGCGTCCTTCATATTTTTTTGAAGCCAATTCCCGGATCACTTCCCTGTAATACAGAGTATCCTGGGCTTTCAGGCTGCTGACGGTCAAAAGCAGCAATATGGTCAGACCAATTATTCTATGTTTCATGGAAACAAAGATATATCTTTGCGGCTTATTTATGATACATTCCATCTTTTTTGACATTGATGGCACGCTGGTAAGTTTTAAAACACATTCGGTACCCGAGTCTGCCGCAAAAGCGATCAAGGCGTGTCAGGCAAAGGGCATCAGAGTTTTTTTATGCACAGGCAGGCCAAAAGTACTGGTTCAGGATTTTTCGCATCCCCAAATGGGCAATATTCATTTTGACGGTGTTGTGGCACAAAACGGGTGTTATTGTGCAACGGGTGATGAGACGGTAATATACCAGAGCAATATAGACAGCAAGGACATACGGGCACTTGTACATTACCTGGAGGAAAATGAACCGTTTCCTGTTTCACTTATGACGCGGAACAATGTCTATATTAATTATATCAATAAAGATGTCACAGATCTGTCTGAATTTCTTGGAGTGGATCTTCCCGTAATTCGCCCATTGCAAACCGTGGAAGAAGATGTTATGCAGGTTAATATATACGGGGATCTGCAACTGGAAGAGAAGATCATGAAAGAAGTCTTTACAAATTGTGAATCCAGCCGGTGGCATCCTCATTTTGCCGATGTGACCCCTAAAGGGAACAGCAAAAAAACGGGAATTGAAAAGATCCTGAAACATTTTAACCTGGACTGTGAAGGGACAATGGCATTCGGAGACGGGGGCAATGACGTTCCCATGCTGGAATACGTACAAGTGGGTGTCGCCATGGGAAACTCGGATGATCCCAAAGTGCTTGAGGCGGCTTCACACATAGCCCCTTCAGTAGATGACGACGGCATTGCAAGGTTTTTACACTCCTTTTTTCTACATTTGTGACTATGAAACGATTGGCTTTGGTTGTATTGGCGATCGCAGCGTTCGCCTGTACAGAAAAACAAGTCCGGACCATATCTCCGGAGGCAGATACTGTTATGGATCGGTTGCAAAAGGCAGCCGCTGACAACAAATTCTTTTTTGGACAGGAAGATTATCCGTTTTACGGATACTCCTGGGAATACGAAGAAGGCAGGGGAGATGTGAAAGAAGTCTGCGGCAGTCATCCGGCCGTATTGGGCTGTGATCTGGGCCATATTGAACTGGGAGATGATAAAAACCTGGACGGAGTTCCTTTTGACGTGATGCGCCGGGCCATTCAGGATCATTACCTGGCCGGAGGCATCGTGACCATAAGCTGGCACATACGCAATCCGGTAACCTCTTCCAATGCCTGGGATACTTCCGACAATACCGTCGTAGCATCGGTCCTGGAAGGAGGTTCACACCATGAAATGTTCCTGGGATGGCTGGAAAAAGCGGCTCTTTTCCTGGAATCACTTACCCTGGAAGACGGTACAAAAATTCCTGTAATCTTCCGCCCCTGGCATGAGCATACCGGATCCTGGTTCTGGTGGGGGAGAAAGATCTGTTCAACCGGGGAATATGTCTCTTTGTGGAAAATGACTGTCGATTATATGAGAAACCGGGGTTTGGACAACCTGATCATGGCCTATTCTCCCAATTACGGTGGCCTGACCGAACAGGTCTATATGGAAAGATATCCGGGTGATGATTATGTAGATATTCTGGGTCTTGATGCTTACGGAGACGGACCGGAATTTTTGGAGGTGTTGCGCAATGAGCTGACCATGGTCTCACGCCTTGGCAAACAACACAACAAACAGATAGCACTGACCGAATGCGGTATGGGAGGATTGGGTAATCCTCAGTGGTTTACGCAGATCATACTTCAGGCGACAGAGGATATTCCCGTTACCTATTTATTGGTGTGGCGTAATGCCCCGGAATATAAAATGCCCAACCACATCTTTGCCCCATATCCGGGACACGCGTCTGTAGATGATTTTATAAAATTTTACCAGGATCCGAAGACGCTTTTCCTGAACGATTGATAAAGCATAACATGCGAAAAATAATTATCCTGTTTACGATTCTGGCTGTAGCCGGAATACAGGGGGCTTCAGCCCAGAACCTGCAATTGCATTATAAAACGGGACAATGGTTGTATCCCGATTCACTTGGAAAAGATGCGCGTATACTCAGTACGGCTGAAATGTTTCACGTTGACGCCTGGGGAGATACCTTTTTCTTCATTGATATGACCTATACGCCACAGGGAATCAATTACGCATATTGGGAAATCGCACGTAATCTCAGATTCTGGGACGTTCCGGTTGCTTTACACCTGGAATACAACGGAGGGTTATTGGGTCAGGTTTTGTTCAATAATTCGTATATGGCAGGAGTGAGTTATGCTTTTGCCTCCCGGGACGGCACAAAAAACATTTCTGTGGCGCTTATGTATAAATACATTCAGGGTTTGCCTAAACCATCCAATTATCAGTTTACAACTGTATGGGGAATGGATCTGGCCGGAGGAAAATGTACTTTTGCCGGCTTCCTGGATTTCTGGAGGCAGTCAGGAACCTTTGTGTTGCTCTCGCAACCGCAGTTCTGGGTCAACTTTAATGCTTTCAAGGGCATTGACGATGATTTTGGACTGAGTCTGGGTACAGAAATAGAATTGAGCAGTAATTTGTTCTACCGCGGATTCTATATAGTGCCTACAATCGCTGCAAAATGGACTTTCCGGTAACCGGGGAATATCATTTCATTACTTCCCTGATTTCTTCCACAGTAACGGGTAACCGTTTGCTGCCCAGCAGCCTGTATCCTTCGTTTGTGATCAGCACGTCGTCTTCTATGCGAATTCCTCCGAAATCGTAGAGGGGTTTGCATTTTTCAAAATTAATGAAAGCGGTGTTGTGCCCTTCTGCCTTCCACATTTCCAAGAGAGTAGGGATAATATAAAAACCTGGTTCAACGGTCATTACATTACCGGCTTCCAGAACACGGGCCATGCGCAATGATTTGAGTCCAAACTGTGGACTACGGGAAACGGTGTTGTCGTATCCCACAAACTGTTCTCCAAGGTCTTCCATGTCGTGGACGTCAAGTCCCATATTATGTCCCAGGCCGGTAGGCCAGAATGCAGCATGCGCCCCTGCCGCAACCGCCTGGGCAGTATCTCCTTTCATCAGGCCCAATTGTTTCAGTCCGTCGGTAATAATGTGTGCCGAGGCCAGGTGTATGTCTTTGTAGGATACGCCAGAAGCACACATGTTAATGCAATGGTTGTTGGCTTCCAGTACCAGGTTGTACAGGTCTTTCTGAATTCCCGTGAATTCTCCGCTTACAGGAATGGTACGGGTGAAATCACTGCAATAGTGACTTGGCAGTTCTGCTCCCGCATCCATCAGCAATAAGCGGCCTTTGGTCAGAACCTGATGGTGTGAGTGACCGTGCATTACTTCTCCGTTTTGGGTAAGGATAATGGGAAATGAAGGCATGTAACCCCCGCTTACGGCAATCCCTTCCATAATACCGGCCAGTTCCTGTTCTATCATTCCCGGTTTGGCCATGTTCATAGCCGTATAATGCATGGCATAGCCCAGATCACAGGCGCGGTCAATTTGTGCGATCTCCTGGGGTTGTTTGATCATGCGCATACTGACAATGGCACGTATCAAAGTTTCAGAGGCTGCTTCTTTCTGTTTATCGGGATGAATTCCCAGCATATCCATCAATTCGATCATATTGTCACCTCTGTAGGGTGGCAGAAAGTGAACGGAACGTCCTTTCTTTTTTTCGCCCGATACATATGCAGATAGCGTACCGCGTGGTTTGGTTTCTCGCACCCCGATCCTTTCTGCTTTTTCCTGCATTCCGGGGAGCGGACCGGTCCACACCACATCGTCCAGGCTGACGTCGTCGGCAAACAACAATTCCTGGCCTGTTTCAAAGTCTATGACAGCAGCCAGGTCGGGTTCATCTAACCCGAAGTAATACAAGAAATTGCTGTCCTGGCGGAAATGATACGTGTTCCCCGTATAATTACAGGGAGCTTCATGATTGCCCATAAAAAGGGCGATCCCTTTATCCAGTTTTGATTTTAATGCCTCCCGGCGTTGTTTGTAAATATCGGTAGAAAACATAACAAGTAATTTTTCTCAAAGATAGCAAAAACTCACGTACCTTTGCTGTATGTTACCGACTTCAAAAAAAGAGCTGGACAAACTGGGATATGCCAACGTGGATATTATCTTGTTTTCGGGAGATGCCTATGTGGACCATCCTTCATTTGGACCGGCTGTCATAGGACGTGTCCTGGAAGCTCAGGGATATCGGGTTGCTGTGGTGCCGCAGCCCAATTGGAGGGATGACCTGAGAGATTTTAAAAAACTGGGAAAGCCCCGTTTGTTTTTTGGAGTCACTGCCGGTAATATGGATTCCATGGTTAACCATTACACCGCCGCCAAACGTCTGAGAAGCAACGATGCCTATACGGCAGAAGGAAGACCCGGTATGAGACCGGACTACGCCGTTACGGTTTATTCGCAGATCCTGAAAAAATTATATCCGGATGTTCCCGTGATCATAGGAGGTATTGAAGCGTCACTCAGGCGGCTGACGCATTACGACTATTGGTCCGATTACCTGATGCCTTCCGTCCTGGTTCATTCAGGCGCTGATTACCTGGTATACGGTATGGGAGAGCGTCCAATCACCCGGCTGGCTCAGATGATGAGAAATAAAGCTACTTTGACGGAGCTCCGTGAGATCCCTCAAATTGCCTATATAGCCGGGACAAAGAAAGAGATTCCAGGATCATCCGGGCATATTCTGTACCTGCCTTCCCATGCTGCCTGCAAAAGAGACCGGAAGGTGTTTGCAGAACATTTTAAAATAATTGAAAAACAAGCTAATACATCCAATGCTCCTGTTATGGCGGAGCCTCTTGATACCGAAGACGGCCCTTTGGTAGTGGTAAATCCTCCTTTTCCCGTCATGAGTTCCGCAGAAATGGATGCGCTTTACGAGCTGCCGTTTACCTACCAGGCCCATCCCCGGTATAAAGGGAAAGCTATTCCCGCCCTGGAGATGATACGGTTTTCCGTATGTCTGCACAGGGGATGTTTTGGCGGGTGCAGTTTCTGTACCATAGCGGCACACCAGGGTAAACAAATATCTTCCCGTTCTCATGAATCGGTTTTACGTGAAGTGGAGCGACTTGCAAGAATGGAATCATTCAAAGGGCATATTACGGATCTGGGCGGCCCCACGGCCAACATGTACAGGATGCAGGGGATCAACAAAAGGATTTGCGATGCATGTAACCGCACATCCTGTATATACCCGGCAATCTGCAAGAACCTGGATATTTCACACGCCCCGTTACTGGACTTGTATCAATCGGTAAGGAATCTACCCGGGGTAAAAAAAGTAACCATAGGCAGCGGGATCCGTTACGATCTTTTCCTGGATGAAAGAGGCTTTTTAAATGATGTAGGGAAGCGTTATTTTAAAGAGTTATTGCATTATCATGTGTCCGGCAGGCTGAAAGTGGCACCCGAACACACCCGGGACAATGTATTGCGTTATATGCATAAACCCTCTTTTGAATTATACAGGGTGTTGGCAGAAGCCTTCAGACAGGAGATCAGACATACGGGAAACAAGCTGCAACTGATCCCCTATTTCATTTCTTCTCATCCCGGGTGTAAGCAGCATGACATGGACATGCTGGTCCGGGAATTCAGAAAAGAAAACATATGGGTGGAACAGGTACAGGATTTTACACCTACTCCCATGACCAAATCTTCGGTCATGTATTATTCGGGGCTGGTACCTGATGATGGTTCAATAATTTTTGTGGAAAGAAACCCACAAAAAAAAGCCCTCCAGAAGGAGAGCTTTTTCCGTTAAGGAGTTAATTTATCTGCTATTCATATCCGGGATTTTGCTGGGAACGAATTGCTTCATTGGCATTCATCTCATCTATGGAGATGGGAAGAATGGTTTTGTGGAATGTCCGGTTTACGGTCTTTTCACGATGCGTGATCACTACCATAGGATAAATGAATTCATCATTGAAAGTAATGGTTTTATTCAGACGCATCATATCAAAGAAACGCTGTCCTTCTCCAAACAACTCCTTACTTCTTTCGTCCAGGATCATGTCAACGGTGACGTCGGCAGCCGTGGCAGGAGCCAGGTTGGGAGAGCGTTTACGGATGGCATTCAGATAAGTGGCCGCTTTGTCCTTGTTGCCGGCCCCCAGCGCTGCTTCGGCAGCTATCAGGTAAACTTCTGACAAACGGATCAGTTTGATGTTCACAGCGGTGCTGGATCCTTTTCCATCCCCTACAAGGCTTGTGCTTCCGCTATATTTGTAGACAGAGCCGTAGCGGTAAACACCTGTGTCAAAATAGGATTCGTCATAATCCATGATACCCCAACGGACATCGTCGGGATCCTGATTCATCCTCTCGATCCAGTAATCGCTTGCCATGAACCAGCCCATTGCCGATGTGGAACCGTGGGTTCTGCGGCGGTGGTAAAAGCTGAGTGATCCTGACCCGAGATCGGATTCACCTTGCAGTATTGCCAATTCAAAAATGGATTCGGTATTAAACTGGGAAGTCCAGGAGTTTACCCAATTGGCGTTGCTGTAAAGGGTATATACATTGGAATTGATAACAGCTTCTGCAGCAGCTAATGCAGCAGAATAATTTTCCATGTACAAATTGACACGTGCCTGAATGGCCATGTTGGCATAATAATTCACATAGCCGTTGGTTTTGGTTTTGGACAATAGGGGAGCCCCGTCGGTAAGATCTTTCATGATCTGGGTATAGACGGCTTCAACCGTCGCCCGCGTAGGTTGCGAAGATGCATCCAGAGGCTCCAGGGTAAGGGGAACTCCAAGCGACGTTTTGTCCATATTGTAAGGCTTGCCGTAAAGACGGACAAGGTCGAAATACATCAGGGCGCGGAGGGTGAGGGCCTGTCCTTTGTATACCAGCAAAGCACTGGTGGAATTGCCTTCTGCCTCAATCTTTTCTATGTTGATCAGCAGGTTGTTGACCTGGGCCAGGCAATGATAGATCTGACTCCAATATCCGGAGTAGGAGTTGGATGACGGGGAATGATTGAACGTATACAAGGCGTCCAGGCCTCTTCCCTGTGAACGCAGTGCGAAATCACCGCCCTTGGCATCTCCGTATATGAGGAAATTACGTCCGTAGTAACTGCTGGATGTCATCTTGCTCATAATACCATTCATGATCACTTTGGCATCGGCCGCCGTGGTAATGGATGTTTCGGCTGCTGCTGAATTGCTGGGCTTGACGTCCAGGAATCCTTCACAGGATACGGTCAGAACAACGCAAATTGCTGCTATTAATATGTTTATCTTTTTCATAGTGTTGTTCAGTTAATCGTTAAAAACTAAATTCTAAGCCGAAGGTGAAGGTTTTTCCCAACGGGATTTCCCATCCTCTGGATCCGAATTCATTCACTTCGGGATCGTATTCCTTATGAGCGGCTAACGTCCAAAGGTTATTGCCGTTGAAAAATATTCTGGCATTCTGAATGTTCACTTTGCCGGTCCATGCTTTGGGCAGCGAATAGGCAACAGAGACGTTCTTTAGCCGGATATAATCGGCCGGATTCATGTGACGGCTGCTCTTCTGGTTCACGTCTTCCATGTCAATGGCAATACGCTGGGGATACATTGCTGTTTTGTTATCAGGTGTCCAGCGGTTGTCGTAGCAATACTGTGACATGATACGTTCCCAGTAATACCCGTCGTCGTTTACGTCACGGCCTACGGCATTGTAGGTATAACCGCCAATTTTGTACACGAAATTCAAGGCTACAGTCAATCCTTTCCAGCTGA
>JBAZHT010000063.1:0-9977 GCA_041652255.1 Bacteroidales bacterium | reverse complement strand
ATTCCCCCGCTGTTGAAGATATCTTCTGCAGAAAGGGGTTTTAATGATAATCCTGTCATACGCTTAACCGCATGGCTTAGTTCTTCTATGGCAGCATCTATAACAGCTGATTGTTCTCCAATATAAAAACCTTTGAGAAACAAGGCACAGGCATCTTGCATAACGGCATCCAGCGGCCTGTAACGCAACCAGAGTTCATACCCGTCTTCCCTTTTTGCGTTACGAACGTTATGGTAACTCTCGGGGGGGCCCAGGTAAGAAGGAAGCAACCCGCCTGTATCCATCTCCAGTCGTTGTAAAACAAGGAACGGATCAACCGCTCTTATGCGTAACGTATGAATTCCCGGCTTTTCCAGGTAATGGACCGTTTGCGAACGTATGATATTGTCAGCTACCCATGTTTCCCATTCCCGCTGGGTGTATTGGCCATGGAGTTCCACTTCCAGGAACGGCTCATCGTCAAAGGCAATGGCATACCGGAGGCTTTTGCCGTGAAAATCCAGTGTGGGCGAAAACAAGGCATTTACCGTAACTTCTCCTGAAGAAAACAAGAGGATGTCATAGGACAATTCGGCCGTATTGTCAACGGGGACGTTTTCACACCCTGTTGATATGGAAATTCTCATGCCGGAATGTGTCCTTCCGAAATCGGGAATATGTTCCCACATCCAGGGATCGTGCTGAATCCTGTGACTGTAATGCATAGCTTCTATGGCCACACAACCGTTGCTTTCAAAAAAAGCTCCTGTGACGGGCAATTCCGGAACAACGGGATTGAATATGCTTACCGGAATACGTGATGTATTACCGGTATCGTCGGAAAATGCTATATACGTTTCCATTCTGCCGGCGGGGACTTCGTCCCAATTGGCCGTTACGAAAATCGTGAGCTGATTATCCACGGATCCTTGTGAGGAAGATACATGCAACCACGGATATTCGGTTTTCAGGGTAAAACGTCTTGATGCTTTTCCGGTATTGTAGATTTCAAGAAAAACGGTATCACACCCATAAGGATCCAGTTCCGACAACAATGAAATTTCTGGATCCGGACTGATTCTCAATTGTCCTTTCTCCGGGATTTTTATCCATTTGACTGCAGGCATCACATTAACAGGGGGTTCCTGCCAATAAGTATAACCTATATGTGTCTGTGACATCATATGGTTCCATTTACCGTCAGCCAGACAATGATGATAAAACGCGGTTAATTGGGAATCTTTTTTGAACAATTCCTCAACCCTGCGGGCCATATCGTTTGCAGCGGCCCTACCCTGGTCTGCATACAGATAGTTTTTAGCTGCTGTCACGTACATTTCGTTCAGGTTCGCACATGCCTGTATGGGGAAAAGCACCAATTGATAAAAAGCATCCTTATAAGATTCCTCCATAGAATCATACAAAGCAAGCGCTTTGTTCTCCAGGGCCCTGAACTGTTCCACAACCCTGTCTGCTTCTCTGTAATTCTGCAGATGATAGGTGTTTGGGGATATCAGTTCCGGTTTACGCCTTGCACTGTACAAACTGTACCTGGTTATCATATTTCCAATTTCAGCAGCATGTGTCTGACCAAATTGTTCTGCAGCCCACTGCCGCGGAAATGACAACATACGTTCCTTGGTCATAGCCTGCGGGTTCCATGCCATTTCCAGGAAAAAGGCTGTCGGGAATTCCATGGGTTTGATATCTCCAACGTTGACAATCCATATACGATCAACACCATGCCTGTAACACAAGTCCATCTGTTCCCAGACACGTGATATCAAATTAGTGTTCAACCATTTATAATTACGTGGCCCTCCCACGTAATCAAAATGATAATACATCCCATACCCGCCTGATCTATTTTGTTCCTTCCATTGCGGGAGTTTCCGTACATTTCCCCAGTTGTCGTCACACAACATGAGCGTTACGTCATCGGGAACGCGCATTCCCTGATCATGATATTCCTGAACCTCTTTATATAACGCCCACATCTGGGGCGTTTCCTGTGCCGGCTTTCCGGACACCTCCTCAATAATAACGCGCTGGTCCCTGATGATTTCCTCCAGCAAATCCATGTCCTGTTCCCGGCTCATGGGCTCATCCCCGTCTCCCCGCATACCCACGGTTACTATACTTTCATAATCTCCCCTCCTTTCCAGTCCTGTACGCCAGAAATCACGAAGAACTTCCCGGTTTGTTCTGTAATCCCAGGCTCCTTCTCCGTAACGTGCCCATTCTACATGTGCCCGCATCATAGGTTCGTGATGGGATGTTCCTATGACTATTCCGTATTCATGGGCAAGCCGGGGATTGACGGGATCGTCGTCGTAAAAGGCTCTGCCCCACATGGCCGGCCACAGGAAATTCCCCTTAAGACGCAAGATATATTCAAATACATGTTCATAGAAACTGCTGTTGAACGATCCGTATCGTTGGTGGACCCATCCGGCCAACGCCGGGGCTTCATCGTTAATGAAAATACCTCTGTAACGAACAGCCGGCTCTCCGGAAGTGTACAAGCCGGGGATCATGTAAAGATTTCGCTCTTGTTTTACGGGTACATCTGCCCAGAAATGAAGCGGAGTCACTCCAATATATTTTGACAACTCATAGATCCCGTATAGGGTGCCTCTTTTGTCGCTTCCGGCTATGACCAGGGCTTTACCTGGAGTCTGTCCCTGAAGATCAACAACTGTTAATATATACTTTTCGTGTTTTCCTTCCAGTAAATTCCGACCGATCACATTTTTTTGGACAAGACTGTCAATAAAGGCATTCTTTCCTGCTGTTCCCGCTATTATGAAAAACGAACCATCGGGAACCGTAGATTGGATGTGTAAAGCCGGGGCTGTCCCGGTCACTTTCTTCAGGTCTCTCCGTAAATGCCCTGCAACTCTAATTATTCCCGGGAAGTCCCTGTCCGAGACCCAAACCGGAACCGGGATCCCGTCTTTGGCAATAGCAAAACCGTTTTCCACGGGATGATTAACCACCGGGTTCGCCGGTAATTGTGATTGTGCCTGTAAACCCGAACCTGCCCCAAAGAGAAAAAGCAGGCACAAAAAATTAACACACAGGATCCTGTTGTACAAAAATGGTGTCATAATATTTCCATATTTTATTGGTCCAACATCCATTCAAAGGGACTGGCAGGCATTCCGGCTCTGTTTTGCAGATTTGCCTCTTTAGGATCATTCGCCCAGGCATACCTGATCCGTTGCGGCTTTTCAATACCGGGTGCCCACACGGCAATGCTGTTCTTCCCGGTAATCCGGGCTTCTGCCCTGACAAACCGGCCGTCAGCTCCGGCAACCGCAAAATGTTGCAGAGGGTTGCCGTCTTTTGTTTCCAGACCGTTCCCTGTATGGGAAAACGCAATGACTACTTTATTTCCTTTGAGAGTTGCTTTTTCCGGGACAGGAGACAAAGGGGCTTTATCATTTTTGTATGCCAGGAATTCTGCCGCAGAAAACACCCTCTGTGCCAGGTCTTTTTTATTCAGGGGATGGACATCATTCCACTCACCCAATCCCAGTCCTACAACAAGGGCTGTATGATGCCGGTTCAAAGCAGCCCTGCGTTGTTCATCCCTTCGGCAAGCCCAATCTGTTTCCACAGGCCAGGGACCGGGGTCTTTCATAAATTCAGGCAGTTGAACAATAATAAACGGCATATCGTCATCTTTCCAATCTGACCTCCATTTATCTATCATGGCGCATAACATTTCATCGTAATCGCGCCTTTCGGTAGCAGATTCTCCCTGGTACCATACGACTCCCCGAACGGGAAAAGCGGTTAAAGGAGCCAGCAAGGCATTGTACAACCCGGCCGGCTGGTAATGCCAGGTAGTGGTGAAAGGGTATGGGACATGCGCATATTCCTGGGGCAGCGAACTTCCAGTACGGGCCAGCCAGCCATCGCCTGTAAGTGAAACCGTATCTGCGTGATCGTAAAAAGGATGTGCAACACCAATATAGAGTGAAAAATCCTTTCCGGAAGTAAATCCGCCGGGTCCCCAGAAATTTTCCAGGCGAACCAAAAGCTCGTTGCTTCCTTCTTTTAGTAACCCTTTGGGGATGCTGTATATTCGCGGGGGATACTGGTACCCTGTAGATCCCACTTGTGTCCCGTTCACATAGGTTATGTCAGCGTCCACCATTGTGCCCAACAGGAGCATCCCGTCCCGGTCCGGCACACCGGCAGCCGCTTTATCAATTTGGGCTTTATTCAGTTGTATTTCTTTTTTGAACCATACCGATCCCGGCCCCTGCGGCAATGGCCCTTCCGGGGTAGCACCGGTCCCGTTCCAGAATGAGGGAACATGATAAGGAATCCATTCTCCGGATTCTGACGGACCGGAATCCGGGGTAAAAAGAGAACGGTAGTACTCCATGACTTCCTTTTGGGCATGTTTTACGCTGTCCACCCAGGTGTCGCATTTCAGGTCATCCAGCAGTTCCGGGTAATAACTATCCCCTCCGGGACCGGGCATGCCTCTGAGTGTATATTCATCCACCCAGGCATCCAGAGGAGACCCGCCTACGGCATTGACGATCACTCCTACCGGTACATTTTTTGTTTCATGCAACTCTTTTGCAAAAAAGAATCCAAGTGCGGAAAAACTTTGTATTTCTTCCCGGGTAGCAATTTTCCACCTGCCCTGATGCACATCTTCCAGGGGGCCTTTGAAATCGTAATGGGTAGTGGTACGAAATTCCCGTATCTGTGTGTTGCTATAGGTGGTTGCTATCTCCGGATACTTTATGGCCACCCGACTGATGGGCAATTCCACGTTGGATTGCCCGGAAAACAACCATACTTCTCCAATTAAAATGTCCTGTACCAGAATATTATTTATCTCAAGCGTGTAAGGGCCTCCGGCTTCCATGGCCGGGAAGTCAACTTGCCAGTTTCCTTCATTATTGGCTGTTACAGATTTCGTTTCTCCTGCAAAAGTTACGCTAATTCGCGATCCCGGCTTCGCTTTTCCCCAAAAAGGAATCGGTTTGTTTCTTTGCAGAACCATTCCGTCACTCAATACTTTCGGTAATTTGATTTCCAAAACCGACAAGTCTGAATCAGCAACCGGCTCCTGTGGAACAGTCATCCACGAAGAGCCGGCGCATATTGTCAGTAATACGGCTATGATTATGTTTTTTGACATATAGATTAATTTGGTATAAACACAGTATCTCCTTCCATGCGAACCGAATAAATATTACCGCCGACTTCCAGAATAACGCTACCCGCTTCTACCAGCCAGACCTGGTTGTCATCCAGGGAAGCCATCTGTTCGGGGATGATGGTAAAATCCACCACCCGGCTTTCCCCGGCTTTCAGACGTATCCTTTCAAATCCCTGCAAAGATTTTATTGGGACCGGATTGGATGCATCCGGAAGTGAAACGTACAACTGAACAACTTCGTCTCCGTCAGTGTCTCCTGTATTAGTCACCCTGAAAGATATGTCAACAGGGATTCCGCACGGAACACTTTCTGGCAATCTGACCGGTTCGTATTCAAATGTAGTAAAACTTAGTCCATAACCAAAAGGATAAAGGGGTTCATCCCTGAAAAAACGATACGTTTTTCCTTCCATGCTGTAATTATCAAAGGCGGGTATCTGGTCAACGGAGTGGTAGAAAGTAACCGGAAGCCTGCCTGAAGGATTGTAATCCCCGAATATAACGTCGGCTATGGCCCTTCCCCCCTCCTGCCCGGGATACCATGCTTCCAGAATGGCCGGCAGGGATTTGATCTCCCTGTCAAAACTTACGGCACTGCCGTTCAGGAGTACCAAAACGGTTGGCTTATCCAGTTTTTTAATTGCTTTAATAAGTGCAGTTTGTGTAGCCGGCAGACCTATATCAACCCTGTCTCCCTGGTTGAACCCATCCACCTTGACTTTCATTTCTTCACCTTCCAACAGGGGACTCAGGCCCATACAGAGAATAACAAGATCACTCGCAGCGGCAGCCTGTAAGGCTTCTTCCATAAGGTTACCTTGCGGCGCTTCCCAAAGAAGGCGCATGATAGCATATTCCGTTTTGTTCTGAAGATACCGAAGAGTCAGCTTGTAAGGTTTACCGGCTTCCAGTTGAACATACTCGTATTCTTTCCTGGGATGATGTACATCAATTCTTTCCACCAGTTTTTTCCCGTCCAGCATCAAGGTAAAACCGCTGAAAGCTTCTCCGCCTAATGCATATTGTCCTGTTTCGGGAACGCAAAGCACACCATTCCATTCAATGGAAAATTCACGATCGTCCATATCCTCAAACGGAGCTTTATTCCACCAAGTAAAATCAATATTCTTTTCCACTCTTTCATGGGCCGGAACTCCGTCCCAGCTCATATTGTTAAAATATTTTCCTGTAAGACCGGGTTGTGTCAATGTAGAATCGGTAAACAAAACCCCTTCGGGAACAGGCTCAAAATAAGGCAGGCCGGCGGCCAGCGGACACCCTTGCGCAAACACCACCTCGGCTTTCGGAAGCTTTTCGCGAATCCCCTGCAGCGGAGTGACCGGATTCCTTGAATACCCGTTGTAATTTCCCAGGAGCACTTCCAAATCATCGGCATTTGGTCCTATGACGGCTACTTTCTGAACGTTTTTTGAAAATGGGAGTATCCCGTCGTTTTCCAGAAGCACTATGGATTTTTGAGCAGCTTCGCGTGCCAGGGTAACGTGTTTTTCGCTTTCCACAATATCAATAGGGATACTGCTGTAAGGGACCTTTTTTGGTTTGTCAAACATGCCCAGTTTAAACCGGGCCAACATCAACCTTTGGACAGCAGTATCAATGAGAGATTCATCAATATATCCTTCCTCAACGGCTTCCACAAGGTAAGGATAACTCACGCCGCAATTCAGATCTGTCCCTGCGGTAACACCAAGAGCGGCAGCTTCTGCCGGAGTTTTGACAATTTCATGCATTCCTTTGTCATAGAAATCCTTGATGGCCCAACAATCGGAAACAATATAACCTTGAAATCCCCAGCGGTCACGAAGCAGCGAACTCAAAAAAAAGCTTCCGCAACAGGGTTCTCCCCATAGCCTCTGGTAAGCTCCCATAACAGACCATACGCCGGCTTCCTGTACCACTTTTTTAAAGTGTGGCGCATAGGTTTCGTAAAAATCCCTCTGACTGGGATGAACATCTGCTCTGTGGCGTGTGGATTCAGGTCCGCTGTGCACTGCAAAATGTTTGGCTGTAGCTACAAGTTTCAGGTATTTTGGGTCATTTCCCTGTAACCCTTTTATGTATTGTACAGCCATCTCACCGGTCAAATAAGGATCTTCGCCATAGGTTTCCATTCCCCTTCCCCACCTGGGATCCCTGAATATATTGATGTTCGGTGTCCAATAGGTCAGGCCCTGGTAGATTCCCCTTTTATTCTGCTTCAAAAAATCATGGTGTTTTGCCCGAGCTTCGTCACTCACAGCCGTTGCAATATCAAACATCATTTCTTTATCCCACATGGCGGCCATCCCTATGGCCTGGGGAAAAACGGTGGCGTGCCCTGCACGGGCCACCCCGTGCAGGCACTCATTCCACCAGTTGTATTCCGGCACACCAAGCCTTTTGATGGCAGCGGATTCATGGGCCATCTGAGATACTTTCTCCTGAAGTGTCATCCGTGATACCAGGTCAGCGGTACGTTCATTGAATGACTTTTTCTCGTTCCGGTATGCCGGTTTACAACAACCAAAACCTAACGATAGACACAAAACAACAAAAAAAGCTTTTTTCATAAAGTGATCTCTAATTTCTATTCATTTATAGGTTCTTCCGGTTCTACGCCCAAAGCTTTCATGAGGGCATAGTAGGCCGGTTTCTTTTCAAATTGGTCATCGAACAGTAAAGGATAATAATACAGCCCTTTAAGTGGCTCGTTTACCCAGCTTTCCCCGTCATTGATCCCCCAGATGGTAAACCCGTAACGCTGCTCAGCCGGAATGTACTTCAGGTAACAATCCATGATATATTCATACATAGCTCCCTGGAAGTCCTGATCGTGATCCGTGAGAACGTATCCGGTATTTTTTCCGGTATTCAGTTTTACCTCGAGTTCCGTCACTTTTATGAGCAATCCTGTAGCGGCCAGCTTTTCGAACATGGGAGCAATCCCGGCATACGCCATGTATGAAGTATGCATCTGTGTTCCTATCCCGTCTATCCGGGCTCCGTTACCGTTTGCATCAAGTTTGGCCTGTACTTCCTGAATAAAGGCCAGTAAGGAATCGAGTTTGGCCGGATTGTATTCAAGGTTGTAATCGTTAATGAAAAGCAATGCACCCGGATCTGCAGCATGGGCATATTCAAATGCTTTCACGGCATAATCCCTACCCAGATAATCCTGCCAATAGAAAATTCCGCCTTCAGAAGCCTGATCATCAGTTGCACTTGTACGCATACCGCTGTTCCCGTCCGCCATGGGTTCGTTTACCACATCCCAGGCAGATACCACGTTTTTATACTTGGATACTATTCCGGTTATCCACTCGTTCATGGCTGCATCCAGCGATTCAATGACTTCTTCTCCAATTTCACCATCATCTCCCGAGTCCAGAGATTTCAACTTTAATTCCACATTATCAATATAATATGTGTTGGCTACGGCACCCAGATCAAAGCACATTCCTGTTTCTCCTCCGTTGGAAGTAAATTCCCATTTAACTTTCTTGTAATCCGTTGTCACATCAAAATCTCCCTGGTATTGTGCGTTTCCCGTTGTAGAACAGCGACCTGATCCTGTTCCGTTCTTACAACGGATATAGAAGGAAAAGACATACTCTTCATTTTCAGTTAGTGTAGGACTGACAAAAGCCGTGTTTATTTGGCCTTTCCACTGGCTGCCGGGGTTATCCGATCCGTTGACAAACTGCATACTGCCATTTCCTTCGTATACATAAGCCAGATCTGTGCAATGCAGGTTTTGTGTCTTGTCTCCGTTGAAGATGGTCCATCCTCCTGCATCCACTTCAAATGTTCCGTTGGGGATTTCATTGTTTATTACCGTTCCGTTGGAAGGATCCGTTTGGTTGACCAGTTTTATATCATCTATGTAATACGTATTGGCAACGGCTCCCAGGTCAAAGCACAAACCATCCTCTCCTTCTTTCCCCACAATCTCCCAGGTAATCTTCTTGTAATCCGTTGATACGTCAAAATCTCCCTGGTATTGGGGATTCCCGGTCGTAGAGCACCGCCCGGATCCGGACCCTGTTGCACATCGGATATAGAATGTAAGCAAGTATGTATCTCCGGGTATAACAGGTGCCCCGAAAGAGGTTTTTATCTGTCCTTTCCACTGGCTGCCTGGATTGTCGGTTGCATTGACAAATTGCATACATCCGGCTCCTTTATACACATAAGCCACATCCGTACAATAGAGATCCTGTGTTTTGTCTCCATTCAGTATGGTCCACCCCGTAGCATCCCCTTCAAAGGTTCCGTTAGGAATAAGATCTATGGCTGCCCCCGGGTCTTCAAATTCCTCCTGAGTATCTATGACTTTTACATTATCAATGAAATACGTGTTAGCCACAGCTCCCATATCAAAACACAGACCCGTTTCACCTCCTATACCGGTAAATTCCCAGGTAATCTTTTTGTAGTCGGTCGTAACTACAAAATCTCCCTGGTAATGGGCATCTCCACTGGTTGAGCATCGGCCGGATCCGGTACCGCTCAGGCAACGAATAAAAAATGTTACCTGATACACGTGACCCTCAACTACCGGGACATCAAATCCTTTATTAATCTGTCCCTTCCACTGGCTTCCGGGATTGTCGGTTGCATTTACAAATTGCATACATCCGTTGCCTTCGTAGACATAAGCCAGGTTGGTACAATGAAGATCCTGAGTCTTATCTCCGTTCCATATGGCCCAGCCGCTTGCATCCACTTCAAAATCCCCATTGCTCAGGATATTGGTGAATTCCTGCTGACCGCCGCCACCTGCTATACCGCGCAGGTAATTTCCGTT
>JBAZHT010000062.1:0-10016 GCA_041652255.1 Bacteroidales bacterium | reverse complement strand
CCTGGTGGGCATGTCTTCGGGCTGACCAGGTACGAATTCTCCTACAAAACCGTATCCGGTGGGCATGTTTAAGCTGAATGAGCTATACCGTAAAGGAATTGGAGTGAATCTGAATAGGAATAGGAATAGGAAATGGAATAGGGAATGGAATAGAAAATGGAATCGAAAATCGGAATCGAAATAATAAAAAAAACGGAGGGCCTGTAAGCCGGGTTCTGTCGAACTCCCATCATTTATCTAAGCAGCCTACCCCCCGGCATAGGACGGGCAGTCCTAATATTGCCGGTATACTTGGCCTTGCAGGAGATCGGTGCCTGCGTCAACGGCCGTCGCCAACCGTCACGGTGGGCTCTTACCCCGCCTTTTCACCCTTACCCGGGTCCGAAGACCCCGGCGGTTATTTTCTGTCAAGCTATCCCTGACCTTACGACCAGCTGTGATTTCCACAGGATCTCGCCCTTTCCTGCCCGGACTTTCCTCCCTTTTCCAATTGGAAAAGAGCGATGGAACAGCCCTCCGCGGTCGCAAAGTTAAAAAAAAGTCCTTACATTAGCGGTTTGAAAAAAACTGTCTTATGACTACTAAATATGTCTTCGTAACCGGAGGTGTAACTTCTTCTCTGGGAAAAGGCACCATTGCGGCATCGCTTGCTAAACTACTTCAAGCCAGGGGGTTGAAGGTAACAATACAAAAATTTGACCCCTACATAAACGTAGATCCCGGTACCCTGAACCCTTACGAACACGGGGAATGTTACGTGACCGAAGACGGTGCTGAGACAGACCTGGATCTGGGCCATTACGAACGTTTCCTGGGAGTTTATACCACTAAGGCCAGTAACGTGACCACCGGCAAGATATATCAGACGGTAATAGACAAGGAGCGAGAAGGCGCATACCTCGGCAAAACCGTTCAGGTAATTCCACACATCACAGATGAGATCAAACGCCGCATGCTCCTGCTGGGGAAAACCGGCAAATACGATATTGTGATCACCGAGATCGGGGGTACGGTAGGGGATATTGAATCGCTTCCCTTTGTTGAAGCTGTAAGACAGTTGCAATGGGAACTGCCGGAAGAAAAATGTGCCGTCATACACCTTACCTTGGTGCCTTACCTGGCAGCTGCCAAGGAGTTGAAGACAAAGCCGACACAGCACTCGGTCAGGCAATTGCAACAGGAAGGCGTGAACCCGGATGTGATCGTATGCCGCACAGAAAGGCCGCTCCCGTTGGCCATGCGCAAAAAAGTAGCCCTGTTCTGCAACGTGCGTCCTTATGCCGTAATTGAATCTCTGGACCAGAAGAGTATATACGAAGTGCCGCTGAACCTGCAGCGCCAGAACCTGGACGGAATCTTACTGGATCTGCTAAAGATAGAGAACAAAGTGGAACCCCGCATGGAAGCCTGGAAACAGTTTATTGACAGGGTCTATCACCCGCACAAAAAAGTGGATATTGCCCTGGTGGGAAAATACGTGGAATTACAGGACGCATACAAATCTATTTTGGAATCATTTATCCATGCCGGAGCAGCCAACGACACCAAAGTAAAAGTACATACCATACAAAGCGAAAATATTACAGAACAAAATGTAAATGAGAAACTTGCGGGTATGAAGGGGATATTGGTCGCTCCCGGATTCGGGTCTCGTGGTACGGATGGCAAACTATTTGCTTGTAAATATGCAAGGGAGCATAAGATCCCGTTCCTGGGCATTTGCCTGGGCATGCAGATGGCCGTACTGGAATTTGCCCGTAACGTTGCCGGTATCCTGCAGGCAGCAAGCGTAGAGATGGTTCCGAAGACCGAGTTTCCGGTCATAGACCTGATGGAAGATCAAAAGCGGCTTACAAGCAAAGGGGGTACCATGCGACTGGGCGCTTACGAATGCAGAATTGAAAGGGGGTCACTGGCCTTTAAAATTTACGGGAAACAGGTGATCCGGGAAAGGCACCGCCACCGTTATGAATTGAATGATTATTATGCCGATACATTGGAAAAAGCAGGCATGAAAGCAACCGGAAGAAACCCGGAAACCGGACTGGTAGAAATCGTTGAAATTAAGGATCATCCGTTTTTCATCGGAGTCCAGTTCCATCCGGAATTAAAAAGTACTCCGGAAATTCCGGCTCCGCTGTTCCGCTCTTTCGTTGCAGCTGCTCTCCGATACCAGGAAACTGATAATAAATGAGTAAGAACCTGTATATAAAGATCCTGTTGTTGTCCGCAATGGCATTTGGAACGGCTTCTTCTTTGGTTCCGCGTTACGGATACCGTATAGAGGAAGTATTGCCTCACAATGTCAGTTCTTACACACAGGGATTCTTTTACCACAACGGGTTTTTCTACGAAAGCACCGGGCAGTATGGTTTTTCCATGATTGCCCAGGTAGACGTGAACAGCGGTCGTGTTTTGAAATCCCATGCCCTGGACAGGAACTATTTCGGAGAGGGAGCCTGTTTGCTGGACGGGCTGATCTACCAGTTGACCTGGACCGAACGCACCTGTTTTATTTACGATGCCCAAACCTTCAATCTGCTGGGTACGCGCCGTTACAACCGCCAGGGATGGGGACTTACCACTGACGGAACGTCTCTGATCATGAGTGACGGAAGTTCCACACTCTATTACCTGGACCCGAACACGATGATGGACAAACATTCGGTAGAAGTGACGCTGGAAGGCAGGGATGTTGAAAATCTGAATGAGTTGGAGTATATTGAAGGAGAAATATGGGCTAACATCTACCTGAGTGATGAGATCGTACGGATAGATCCCGTTACCGGCAAAGTTACGGGTGTCATAAACCTAAGGGGCATACTTCCTGCATCCCTGCGAAAACCGTCAACCGATGTGCTCAACGGAATAGCTTACGACGCAAAAACAAATAGTATATGGATAACGGGGAAGTACTGGCCCCGCGTATATAAAATCTCTTTGAAATAATAACGTTTCAGGGGTGCCCCGCAACGGGCTGAGAAAATACCCTTTGAACCTGATCCGGGTAATACCGGCGGAGGAAAAACTATGAAAAAATTTTTTATTGCGGGTTTGCTGCTGGCCCCTGTCTTTACAACAGCACAAGAAGTAAGAAATCTGGATTCTATTGTCATCGTGGCTACTCAGGCAGCCAAAGATTCACCTGTGGCACACCGCGAAGTTACCAAAGAAGACCTGGTGCGTACAGCACCTGCATTAAACCTGCCCTTTGCCCTGGCCATGACACCGGGAGCCGTTGTAGTGGGTGAAAACGGAACGGGAAGTGGCTACGCCTATTTACGCATTCGTGGTTCCGAAGGATCGCGTATCCAGGTCAACCTGAACGGAATTACCCTGAACAATGCCGAGTCCCAGGAAGTGTTCTGGGTCAATCTGCCTTCTTTGAGCGGTTTTTTGGAAAATGTGCAGGTACAGCGCGGGGTAGGAACATCCGTAAACGGAAGTGGCGCATTCGGAGCCACCGTAAACATGCGCACCCTGTATTCACGTCCCCGGCCTTATGCCGGAGCGGAACTGGCATACGGTTCTTTCAACACATGGAACATGGCGGTTGGAGCAGGAACCGGGACCGGGACCAAAGAATCGTTTCTGCCCAACGGGATGGGTATGGACATACGCTACGCGCACAATTTAACGGACGGATACATCCGCAACGGAAAAGGCAACCTGCAATCACTTTTCACAAGACTGTCCTTTATCCGTCCAAATTACTCCATCAAAGCATATTATATTTACGGTGACCAGCATACGGGCATTACCTGGGAAGGCATATCCCGAGACATGCTGGAAACCGACAGAACGTACAACCCGGCAGGGGAATATACCGACGAACAGGGTAACACAAAATATTATCCCAACGAAACCGATAATTACACGGAACACCACGTACAATTGAATTATTCTCATAATATCACGCAGCGCTTTTCTGTTAGCAACACGTTTCACATGACCAAAGGAGACGGGTATTACGAAAATTACAAAGAAAAAAGCGCCGGGGATTACATCGTTCGCCGTTCCATGGACAATATTTATGCAGCACTGAGTTCGGTAGCCCGCCTGGAAATTCCTGAATCTCCAAGAAATGCATCGCGCAGAAAATCTGAGATTCTCCTGGGTCTCAATTATGCATATTACAGCGGGTATCACTACGGATTGATGACGTATCAACTGGAACAGCCCGATTTTGCCGACGCTCAGGAATATTACCGGAACCTGGGAAACAAAAACGATTTCAGCACATTCCTGAAAGGAACGTTTGAACTGCCCTTGGGAGCGGGTCAGAACAATTTCCTGAAATTCTTCGGGGACATGCAGTACCGTTACGTAAATATGATGATGGAAGGGCCGGATAACGACGGGGTGCTTCTGGATTATACAACATCATATCACTTCTTTAATCCCAAGGCTGGGGTAACGGCCATCATACATAAAGATCACCAGCTGTACGCCTCGGTATATACCGGAAGCCGCGAACCATCCAGGAGCGACATCAAGGAATCCATCAAAGCCGGGAAAACGGAAGAGCTGAAACCCGAACGCATGTACGATTTTGAAGGAGGCTACCGGCTCACATCAAACCGTTTCATGCTCGGCCTGAATTTTTATGCCATGGAATACCGCAACCAACTGGTCCCCACCGGAAAGAAAAGCGATACCGGTTATGAGATCAAGGAAAACGTTCCGGATTCATACCGGCGGGGGGTGGAACTGGAAGCCGGCTGGCAACCTTTCCCGCAATTGCGCCTTGAAGGGAATGCCTGCCTGAGCCGTAACAAGATCAAAGACCTGACCATATACCTGGATACCTACGACAATCCGGACAGCTGGAACCCGGTTTCGCCTCAGGTAATCGAACATTACGACCTGACCGACCTGATTTATTCGCCTTCCTTTACCGCAACTGCACTTGTTGCCGTTAAACCGTTTGCTGCCGGACGCTCCCTGTTCCGAAATATGGAAGCCGCCTTAACGGCCCGTTTTGTGGGTAAGCAATATTTTGACAATACATCCGATCCCGACCGCATGTTGCCGGCTTACCAACACCTGGGACTAACCATATTCCAACCCTTTACCACAAGAAAAGCTGGTACGTTTACCGTAAGTCTTTTTGCCGACAACCTGCTCAACCAAAAATACTGTGCCAGTGCCTGGGCCTACCGGGCTGCCTTTCGTGAGACCGGGACCATAGAAGTGATGGAAGGCTTCTATCCCCAGGCCGGATTCAATGCCATGATCAAAATTGCCTGGGAATGGGGGAACTGATCCTGGAAATATTCGGGACCGTTACAGGTCTGCTTTATGTCTGGCTGGAGATCAAACACCGGCGCTCCATGTGGATCGTGGGCATTGTAATGTCTGTATGCTATATTGTAGTTTTTGGGGTAGAAGCGCTGTATGCTTCCATGAGTTTGTACGTGTATTACCTGGGAATGAGTCTCTACGGCTGGTTTAAGTGGGGCAAAAAAAAGCAGCAACAAGAGGGTTTGCCGGAGTTCAGGCCGGAACCAAAACCGGAGTTCAGGCCGGAACCAAAACCGGGACACAGGCCGGAACCAAAACCGGGACCCAGGCCGGAACCTAACCCGGGACCCAGGCCGGAACCTAACCCGGCACTCAAACCTATACACATGAACGCTTCCACGGCATGGCTTACTGCCGGGTTACTGGCGGTGGTGTTTGGAGGAGTCTGGGCCGTTCTCAGGTTCCTGACGGATCATCCTGCCCCGGCCATGGACGCGGCCATAACAACCCTCAACATGGTGGCCACCTGGTTGCTGACCAGAAGCATTCTGGAACAATGGCTGCTTCTTGTTGTCGCTAACATACTGGCTGTCATTCTATACGCACACACCGGTTTGTGGTTTACTACCGGTCTGTATGCAGTCTATCTTGTAGCCGCCGTCATAGGGTATATAAGCTGGAGAAGAAAAATTTAGTATCTTTACTGAAATATACTGTTATGAAAACGATTCTTATTTCAAACGTCCTTTTGTACAAGGAACGGAAAGACGTCCTGATTGAAGGGAATAAGATAAAAAGTGTAGAACCCGCAGGAACCTTTCCCAAACAGGGATTTGACCGCATTATTGACGGTTCGCAGAAAGCGATCATTCCCGGATTCGTGAACGCACATGCCCACTCAGCCATGACTTTGTTTCGTGGCGTAGGGGAAGACGTCCCCCTTGACCTGTGGCTCAAGGAACGTATCTGGCCTTACGAAGCCAAACTGGATGAAGAGATGATCTATTGGGGAGCCAAACTGGCCTGCGTGGAAATGATCCGTACCGGTACCACTACTTTCAACGATATGTACTGGCATCTGAACGGCGCAAAGCGCGCTGCAGAGGAAATGGGGATGCGATCCGTACAGTCGTTCACCTGGCTGGACAATTTTGAAAACGACGTCATTGAGCAGAACAAAAAAATGATGCGGGAAGCCCACCAGGCCAGTGCCCAATGGAGTCCCCTGACCACTTTTGCCATCAGCCCCCACGCCATCTACACCGTGGCTGAAAGATCTTTCCGGTATATTAACAGTTACGCCAAAGACAACGACATTCTGGTGCATACGCACCTTGCCGAGACAAGGTCAGAGATGGACCAGGCGGAGCGCGATTTTGGCATGAGTCCCACCGAATACTTGAATAAATTGGGCATGCTCAATCCTTCGCTCATCGCCGCGCATTCCCTCTGGCTGAGCAGCGACGACATCAGACTACTGGGCGACAACGGGGTAAATACCGTCCACAATCCCAATTCCAATTTAAAACTCGCCTCGGGTTATAAATTCAAATACAACGAGTTGCGGGATGCCGGTGCCAATGTGTGCCTGGGCACGGACGGTTGTGCTTCTTCCAACAACCTGGACATGATAGACAGCATGAAAGCTGCTGCATTGCTTCAAAAAGTATGGAGGAACGATCCGGGTGCCATTCCCCTTAAGGAACTGATGGACGTGGCATCGCTCAACGGGGCAAAAGCCCTGCGCATCAATGCCGGGAAAATTGCCCCGGGATTCCTTGCCGATGTAGCCCTTGTGGATATGGCCAAACCGTCGTTCGTCCCCAATCACTATTTCCTTGCAAATTTGGTCTATGCGGCCAACGGAGAATGTATAGACACCGTTATCTGCGACGGGAAAATCATCATGGAAAACCAACAAATACCCGGTCAGGAGGAAATCTACCGTAAAGTACAGGAAGTTGCCGACAGGGTTGTAGATTATAAAAAGAAGAAAAAGAAATGAAGACATCCGTGTACCAACAATCCGCTGATTTTATCCTGGAAAGAATCCCCGAAAAGCCACGCGTAGGGATTATTTTGGGCAGTGGCCTGGGAAAACTGGCCGACGCCATTACAGACCAGGTAGTGATACCCTACAAAAACATTCCCAATTTTCTCATGTCAACCGCCCCGGGACACCAGGGCAACCTCATCTGGGGCCGACTGGGAGGTAAAAACGTGATCTGTATGCAAGGCCGTTTCCATTATTACGAAGGATATGGCATGGAACAGGTAACCTTTCCCATTCGGGTGTTCAAATTACTGGGTGTGGAAGCATTATTCGTTTCCAACGCGGCCGGCGGGATCAATCCCCGTTATAAAGTAGGGGATATGATGGTCATTAAGGATCACATCAATTTACTGCCCAATCCGCTGATAGGGGAGAATAACCCCGACTTTGGGGTGCGTTTTCCGGACATGACCCGCACTTACGACAAGGAACTGCGAAGGGTTTGCGACGATATGGCCGAGATACACGGCATTCCCCTGCGTCACGGAACGTACATCGGGAGCACCGGCCCCACCTTTGAAACACCTGCCGAGTACAATTTTTTCAAAACCATAGGTGCCGATGCCACCGGCATGTCCACCGTTCCCGAGGTGATCGTGGCCCGTCACTGCGGGATGCGGGTATTCGGGATGTCCGTAATTACCAATGAGGCCCACGATTTTGGGGAAGACTTTGAGAATGACGGAGATGATGTAATAGTTGCCGCTGATAAAGCCGCCGATAAAATGGCCCTTTTATTTGCAGATATTATTGCCAATATGTAGGATTATTAAAATATTATTACTATATTCGAAATGTAAGTTTTTAGTTTAAAAAACCGACATTATTTATCCTTTTTATGCGATCATTATTTATCCTGATCGGATTGCTTACATTGTATCAATGTACGTCCGACATTTCAGAATTAGCCATTGATCCCATCCAGCCTACCGTCCCTGTTACCGGATTGAAATACCCGGTGAATTTTCAGGTATTGCGAGCACCCGATGGCGTGGTGCAGACTGAGTTTTCAAGCCATACAAAACCGGATTTTATGGGCATCGTCGCACAGGATGCAAACCGCATCACTGCCGGGGAATTACAATATTTCCACAAAGATGGTTTGTCGGCACGGTTTCTTTGTTTTTATCCAAAAGCAGAGAAGCTGCTGGACGGATATGCCTATTTTTCACAGGACGGGAAAACCGACATCATTTACGCGCCGGCTGCCTATGCCGGGACAATAGAAAAACCCAACCTCGATTTTGGATTTCATTTCCAACACAAACTGGCAGAGCTTCGATTGACAGTGACCACTTCCGGGGTTTATGGATCTGAAGGAGCCAAGATCCTTACTGTAGGAGCTGTTACTTACGGAAAACTCAAAATGCGACTGGACGGCCCGCAGGCCGGTTCACTGCAACGCGACCATTCAGCCGGAGCCATATTGCTGCCTGCCGTGTATGAAAACGGAACGGAAGTAAGAAAGGTCATGGTCTATCCTCAAAAAGGTCTTCCGATAAAGGTAGAAATTGAAGAAAAAGGAGTTATCTTTACAAAAGAAGTTCAGGTAGACGTTCCCCAGGCCGGAGAAATCTACAACGTGGAGATGGTTTATCTAGGACCTGAGGCCGGTTTTTCAGCCACTTTGAATGACTGGAAAGACGGGGCAGATTTTGAAGGGACACTTTAGGACCAAAATGTCAAAAATCTTCGTTGAAAAAATTCGCCTTTTCGTTTAAGAATTAGCGGTTTATATTGAAAATGTCGACAACATGAGAGTGTGCTCACGACATTTAATAAAATTGAATCGCTATGAAAAAAATCATCCTTGCAACCCTTGCGTTGATAGTCTTCGCCGGTTGCGTAAAGGACCTGCCCTACGAAGATCTCCCCATTCCCATACAGTTTAATGCAGGACTTCCTGCAGTCAACACCCGTGCGCCTATAGTATCTTCGAGCGGTCTTCCCACTTCTCCTATTACAGGTATCCAGATCCTCAGGGCAGCTGATGTTGCTTCTTCGCCGGATTGGACGACAGTTAGTTCGGTCGCTGCCACTGCAACAGTGGCTACAGACGGTAGTGTAGGATCCGTTTCTTCTGCACAGTATTACAATGCCAACTCCGGATTGAATGCCTATTTTATGTCGTTTTATCCGGCAGCCGGTTCCATGTCCGCAAATACAGTGAGCTGGACCATCACCGGACAGGAAGACATCATTGTCGCCCCTTCGGTAAGTGCCGGAAACAAGGCTTCTCCGGTTGCTGCAGCTTTGGCTTTTGCGCACAAACTGACCCAATTGCAGTTTGAAGTTATCGCGGCATCTGCTACAGCGCAAACCCATTGGGGAACATTAACTTCCATCAAGGTCAATGCCGATACGGCTCTGGAACTGACACTCAGCACCAATGCACTGGCTTCTGCAACTCCTCCCGTAAATACAGACCTTACGGCAGCTCAAAGCGGGGTTTCCTTCCCACTCACCATACCTACCGGAACGGCTACGGCAGCCGGTATAGTCATGGTACAACCGGGCACACTGGGAGCAATCAAAGTAACTACGGCCACATCACCGGAACAAACGGTCAGTATTAACGATTTGTCCACTACACTAGTGTGATAATTACTTGATAAGTCAACTATAAAATAGTATCTTTGCCCTATGGCAAGGAAAATAGTACCCATAGTAATAACAGAAGATCAGCGGAAGGAGCTGACGGTAATGAGTCGTTCATTGA
>JBAZHT010000061.1:0-10700 GCA_041652255.1 Bacteroidales bacterium | reverse complement strand
CAACCCGGGTGGGTGGCAGCGCCAGGCCACCGCAAAAAGTGTCCGTTGCACACATTGTTCTTTTGCCTGAAAGACAGGCAGTTAAAAAAAACGTACCCCGGGGGTACGTTTTTGCTAAAGCGTTGAATATCAACGAAAAGAATCATGTGTGCAACGGACACCGATTCACTAATCAATATGATTCCTTACTAATTGTTCCATTATTTTGTAACACTCAGCGTTTGGATGAACCCCGTCAGAGGAATATTTTTCCGGCAAGCCTCCACGTTCATCAACAAAAGGTGTATAAAAATCTACAAAGGAAAGATTGTTTTCTTCGGCGTATTTTTTGATTAATTGGTTTAGCAACAGAATCTTTCCAACCGGATTAACGGTTTTGTTCCAGGAATACTGATATACCGGCAATACTGCGCAAAGAATTGGTTTGATACCGTTGGCCTGTGCGATTTCGGCCATGGAAATGATGTTGCCGACAATGTTCTCTACGGATATTGGACCGGTGTTTTCTGCAATGTCGTTTGTTCCGGCAAGGATAACAACGGCAGCAGGGTGCAGATTGACTACGTCTTGCCTGAAACGCACCAACATTTGTGAAGTGGTTTGTCCGCCGATTCCTCGTCCAATGAAATGGTTTTCTTCAAAGAAGTTGTTATCAAAACGTTTCCAGTTTTCGGTAATAGAATTCCCAAAAAACAATATCTGAAGCTGCTTATGCTTCGGGATTTGCCTCCTCTTCCTATTTCACGAAAACATTTACCAAGTTTTACAAGCAAAGGCCCAGCGATTATATAAAAAGCAAATCCACAGGAACTTAGCACTAGGGCGCCAAGAGCCTGTCTCCGGTGTCTTTGACAACGGCTTCTTTCCAGCGCTGGTTGTAGCCGCCATAGGTAGGGGCAGGAGGGATGGAATCTGAGTGACCGTTGGTGGCAAAGCTGCCGTCGGGATTCTGGCGTTTGATGTTGCCGTCTATGTATTTTACCAGAAGGTAGATGTCCAGTTCCTGCCAACGTTTGAACAGATCAGAAGCAGTGCGAATGGAATATTCGGTCAGAAAGCGTCTGGCTTCCAGGGGGTCGTCTTTCCACAGGTCCATTGCGCGGGCATCGGTCAGTGGGATCTCTGCCAACCGGGCGTACTCGTGCGAATCTACAACCTGCCGGACTTCGGCTCCTATCTGGTTGTAACGCAGGTAAGCGAACTGGGCAATGCGGTTGCAGAGCCAGAACATGGATTCAGGGGAATATTGCAGCATGGAGGCGCCTTGTCCCAGGGCGTAATGAGGAGAGACTTCCAGCGATGAAGTATAGACCGGAGTCAGCGGTGATGTCCCTGCATCATCCACACCAAACCAGAAGATACCGCCTATTTCATCGGGCAACCCGGAGCGGGATTGCCCAACGAACCAGAATCCTGTTTGCTGGGTGGAAATGGCCCGTTCGTTGATATATTGTTTTCCGTCCACTTCAAATCCCATCGGGCGCCACCGGTAGGGAAGGTCGTGGCCCCCGGCTCCTATGTCGCATGCCATGTCCATTGGGGTGCCTTCGTAGTGGTCACGCATCATATCGGCTACCTGCTTGACGGTAAGTTTTTCTTTGGCTTTCACGTACAGCGGAAGGGGACGGCTCAGGTCCTGTCCCAGGGCGTAAGGCAGGTAAGGGGTCATATCCTGGGCCCCGTGTTTGTTGAAAAAAGCCCACACACGCGCATCACAACCGCGCACGGTGCTTCCGTCTGCCGGACCGTATGCCTCGGCAAAACTGAAAAGGCTGTCGGGGCCCTGGTACAGTCCGGTTTCCCGCGCATGATAGATCACATCGGGCGCAAAAAGGCAATTCTCCGGATCATCCATCGGAAATTGGCGGATCCGGGCCTGGTTGGCATGGGCACTGATGGTTCCGTCGGGCAGGCGGATGGCCACCCAAACGATCCCTTTGTTGGCATTTTCTCCGTTTACCATACGGGGCGCTTTGCCGATCACATCCATGAACCAGACTTCGTGCGGATCGGCAAAGGAAATGGATTCCCCTGAGGAGGCGTAACCGTACCTGTTGGCCAGCGATGTAAAGACTTCTATTGCCTGGCGCGCTGTTCGTGCCCGTTGCAGGCTTATATACATAAGGGATCCGTAATCAACTATTCCCTGAGGATCTCTGTGAGAAGCGCGTCCTCCCCAGGTGCTTTCCCCGATCACGACCTGGTGCTCGTTCATGTTTCCTACCACCGAATAAGTCTCGCCTGCCTGTGGGATCTTGCCGAGGTATCGGTTGGTGCCCCATTCCCGGACATCCATCATGGTTCCTTTGGGATAGAGCGCTGCCGGGTAGAACGCCAGACACCCGTACCGGGTGTGCGAGTCGGCTGCATAGGTAACCATGCAGGACCCGTCTGCCGATGCTCCTTTCGTGATTAGTAAATTGGTGCAGGCATGGGCGCGGTAGCCGGAAATGAAAAGCAGCGCCGTAAAAAGAAGAATGATTTGTTTCATGGTCCAAAGATAGCAAAAACAGGTATGTCGAACAAAAAGGCACCCCGGGGGGTGCCTTTTACAAAAACGCTGAATAACAGCAACATATCTAATTTGTGACGTCTTTAATTTGCGTAATAGGGCAGGCTGATGAAATCATAGGTGCTTTCCCAGCCGGGATTCTGTTCCAGTACGCCTTCCGAAAGGGTTACCTGGGATTCGGGGATTTTCCAGAAGCCGCCTCCGGTTTGCTGGTAGCGTTGCATAAAGTCGAAGGATCCGAAGGTATATTGTGAAAGTACGCCTCTGTTGGTAATGGTGACGCCTTCCTGGTTGTTGACTTTCTCCTGTACATCTCCCCAACGACGCAGGTCATTCCAGCGGACCGCTTCAAAGCAGAGTTCGTAGCGACGTTCTTTTTTCAGGGATTCCAGCGAATAGGAAGCATAAGGAGCTAATCCGGCACGTTGGCGCACTTTGTTCATATAGGTTACCGTCTGAGTTAGTTCAGAATGCATCAGGTACACATCGGCCATGCGGATGAGAATAATATCTGAAGTAAGACCGGTTTGGCGGTTGTTGATCCCACCATAGAAATAAGCAAAGGAGATTATCAGGTTGCTCCCTTCGTAAGCTCCTACCCCCAGGTATTTTTTAGCCCACAGACGGGTTTTCTCTACTTCTTTGATGGGGTCTCCGGGATAATCGGGGATTTCGTCCTGTTCACTACATATTGAACCCCTAAGACGGGTATCTCCTTCATAATCAGGATCAGAAGACCAGTTGTCCCACAATGTGGAGTTTACCGGACCGTTTGAATATCCTTGCGGTATGAAGGGGAAACAGGTTGCGTTCGATTTCCTCATCCCAAAATATTCCACAATGCGGTTAAAACGACCACTATCTCCGGTATTAGAGAATTTAACGGCAAAGATCGTTTCTTTACAACCGTCACCTTCCCATAACAATCCGTTCTCTATGACGTATTGGTAGTCGGCACCCGTATAAGGATTGGTATAAGGCCAGATATTACGCTGATCGCTGACCAGGGTGTGGCCGCTGTTGTTGATACAGTCTTCAAGATAAGATACAACTTGCTGTTTACCAACAGATCCTCCGCCTGCTACAGGAAGCTCGGTCTTGTTGTAAAAACCGGTGTAAAACAGATACACACGGGCCATCATAGCCTCTGCTGCCCATTTGGAAGCATGTCCTGATCCGTATTCCGGAAATTTAATGGATGGAGACAGATCAATAGCCTGTTTCAGGTCATAGGTGATCTGGGCATAGATATCATCTGCCGGGGATTTAGGCAGATTCTGCGGGGCTGTTTCCAGGATCAGGGGTACTTGCCCGAACACCTGGACTAGGTCAAAGTAGAAGAAAGCACGTAAAAAGTGGGCTTCGCCCAGCAACTGTTCTCGTTTTCCGGCATTAGTCCATTCTGTCACATTGTCTATAGTCTCGATGGCGTTGTTTGCCCGGAATATTCCGGAATATCTTTCCTCCCACAAAGGTTCCAGGAAACTTACGCCGGCATTCATAAGACGGTCTAAAGACTGAGAACCGCGGTTGCTGGTACTGCCGCCTCCAAAACGGTCGTCTCCTGCCATTTCAAAAATAAAGAAGGGATGTGATTCGGGATTTGCGATAAGATCGTTCATCGAGGCATAAATGCCCGTGATCATGAGTTCGGCATCACTTTGTGTTGCAGGGAAGTTGGAAGTGTTCTTCTTGGTATAACTTTCGGTATCCAGAAAACTTTCACAACCGGCAAAAAGGAAGATGCTTGCTGCAATAATATATGTTAAACGTTTCATATTTGTCTGTTTCTTACAAGTTAAAATTTGAGGTTCAAGCCTACCATGAAAGTGCGGGAGCTGGGGTAATATCCGTTGTCAACGCCGGAAGCCCAGGAAACTCCTCCTCCAAAACCTACTTCCGGGTCCATCCCAGAATATTTGGAAATGGTAAGCAGATTCTGAGCGGCCACGTAAATTCTCAATTGAGATGCCGGAAGATTTTTCCATACATTTTTGAAATTGTAACCTATAGTGACATTGGAAATTTTGACATAATCTCCGTTTTCAATATAGATATCGGAAATATCTTTGAAGTTTTCATGTTTTCCGTAAGAGAATGAAGGATAGCGGTTGGTTGAGCCTTCTCCCGTCCAGTATTTTGTATAGACATCGGTAGTGTAGTTGTCGTTGGGAGTGTCGGAGTACGATCTGTAACATTTGATGATCTGTTGACCGAATGCTCCGTAGGCTGTCATAGAAAAATCAAGTCCCTTATAAGAAAGATTTAAAGATAAACTACCTGTGAAATCGGGATGGGGATTTCCTATGTAGGTTTTGTCATTCTCATCAATAACACCGTTCTCGTCGGTGTCCTGGAAGATCAGGTCTCCCGGAGCCGGTGTGCCTTGCTTGGTTGCGCCTCCTTCTGCCAGGAACTTATCAATCTGTGCCTGGTTCTGGAATACGCCCAGGGTCTTGTATCCCCAGAAATAGCCCATGGGGTAACCGACCTGAACACGGAAAGATTCTGTAGTGTTTTCGGCAATAACCTGGTCAGGTCCGTGGATAATGCCTTCTTCATTGGCCAATCGCAGTACATTATTTTTATTGTGTGCGAAATTCATATTGATATCGTATTGGAAATCGTTGCCTATCTTATCAAACCAGGACAGAGCCAGTTCAACACCCCTGTTCTCTACGTCTCCCCCGTTGATATAGGGAGCGCCTGTACCATACGATAAAAGGGTGGGGGCTACAACAAGCCAGTCTTTGGTTGTTTTGACGTACCAGTCAAAGTTCACACCCAGGCGGGAGTCAAAGAAACGTGCATCAAAACCCAGGTCCAGCTGTTCCGAAGTTTCCCAGGTCACGTCTGCATTTGGCAGGATGTCCGGATAAGCACCGGTGGAAGGCGTGTTTTTATCTTCAAAGAAATAGGCACTTGTGTTAAACGCAATGGTTGCCAGGTACTGGAAATTGTCAATATTGCAGTTTCCGTTCTGTCCCCAGCTTCCGCGAAGTTTAAAGAAATTCATTACGTCGGTAAACGATTCCATGAACGGTTCGTTGGTCAGGATCCATCCGGCAGACACCGAAGGAAAATATCCCCAGCGGTTACCCCTTGCAAAGTTTGACGATCCGTCTGCACGCATGACCAGAGAAAGCAGGTATTTTTCCCTGAAGTTATAATTGATACGACCAAAAAACGATACCAGGCTGCCGGCCGTTGAGGGTTCTCCGGAAATATCGGTGTTGGTGTTATCAAGTCCCTGGGTATTGCTAATATAAGCATGATCATATGATCCGGGGAACAGGGAATTTGAGTTTTTGATATATACGCTCTCTCCGTTTCCCCATTTTTCCATGGATTGACCCACAAGGACGTCAATAGAGTGTTCTCCTAACAATTTGGTATAGTTCAGGGTGTTCTCCCAGGTCCAGTTGGTGCTCCATGACTGGCCCTGTGTCACGTCATCTGTATCGTTCGTAGTTTTGGAAGATAATATGTAAGTGGGCACATAATACCTGTAAGAGTTCTGATAATAATCGTATCCTACGCTGCTTTTGAATTTGAGTTCTTTCAAAGGCGTAATTTCCAGAAAGGCATTTGCCTGCAACCTTCTGGTCACGGAGTTCCTGTTTTTTCGTGTATAATCCAGCTGGGCCAGGGGATTGTTCAACTCCTGTTCAAAATTCCAGCCGTCTGCGACCATGTCTTTATATATATAGTAATCACCCTGATCATTGTATGCAGGGAGAAGCGGTGACATCTTCAGAAGATTACGCACGTTGTTGCTGTACATGTTTCCAATGCTGACACCCGATCTGCTGTAATTGGAAAATACAATGTTTTCACCAAACCGGATGATGTCCCGTCCGTTCTTTTTCCACAGGGAATGGTCTGAGTTCATGCGTGCCGTATAACGGTCGTAATGAGGAGTTGCCGGATACCCTATAGTCCCTTCCTGCATCAGGTATGAGAACCCAAGGGAAAAACGTGACTGTTCATTCCCCCCCATTAGGTTTACAGCGTGGCTGGTAATAGGGGCGTTTGCATTTGTGCCTTCCTCAAGCCAGTTGGTTCCGTTCCAGGATCCGTTTTTTATGGAAGCAAGCATGGAAGCAGGCAATTCGTCTTCCCAGTTGTAGAGCAGGCCTCCTGAACTGTCCTGTGTAAGGAGAGCTTTGTTAATGATCTCCATATATTGTTCTGCATTCAGCGGAGTGACACCGTTGGTTATGGCATTCTGAACACCAAAATAACCGTCATAGGTAATCTGTAACTTCCCTGCTTTTCCTTTTTTTGTTGTAACCAGGATCACACCATTGGCAGCCCGTGCACCGTAAATGGCAGCAGAAGCTGCATCTTTTAAGACATCAATGGATTCTATGTCGCTGGGATTCAATGAAGACAGAGAACCTCCTGCGACTCCGTCAATGACATATAACGGGGTAGTCTCGCCCGTTGTGCCCAGACCGCGGATATTGATCCTATAACCTTCTCCTACCTGGCCCGAGCTTTGTGTGATGTAAACGCCCGGACTTTGACTTTGCAAAGCGCCCAAAACGTCTACCGTGTTCAATTTTTCAATATTTTCCCCTTTTACCTGAACGGTAGCGCCGGTAATAAGCTTCTTTTTCTGAATACCATAACCGATCACAACAACTTCTTCCAGCCATTTGTCATCTTCTGTCAGGGTAAAATTGTAAACGAATACACCCGGCTTAACAGGCATGGCTTCGGTAGTAAAGCCTAAATAGGAGGCTTCCAGAACAGCGTTCTCGGGGACAACCAGGTTGTAGGCACCGTCCAGATCCGTTGTTGCTCCGTTTGAAGTGCCTTTCTGAACAACGGTAACGCCCGGTAAAGGTTCGTTTGTTTCAGAAAGCACTACGCCTGAAATTTTCACATTTGTTTGTGCAAAAGCCGTTACAGAAACAAAAACAGCCCATGCTAAAACAAACATTCTCATTTTAAAATAATCTCCTTTCATAATGTTTTTCATAGTGGTTTTAAGTAATGTGACAAATAAACCGATTAATAAATCGAATTGATAACAATTTCTTTCCAAGAAATGCAACAATGTTGTAAAATGATATACCATGAATCAAAATTGAAAGCCTGAGACACGATTATTACTGCGGGCTATTGGGGATTTGTCTTATTTTTGTTTGACTTAATATTCGCGGCTTGAGAAAATCCCTTATTATACTTCTCCTTTGGCTGCCTGTCCCGGTTTTTGCTTTTTCAAACAATAACGGAACAGGGATCAATGAACAATTGTCACATAGCTCTGTGTGGGCTGTTATGCAGGATAGCAGGGGGCTGATGTGGTTTGGGACAAAAGACGGGTTGAATCTCTACAACGGATATACGAATACCGTTTTCCGTAATATACCCGGAGATACTTCTTCATTGGGCAATAACTTTATAAGGACATTGTATGAAGATCCTCATACAACGGAGATCTGGGTAGGAACGGATGACGGTATATATATTTATGAGCCGCGCAAATCAAAATTCAGAGCCTTTTCAGTAACAACTGAAGAAGGGACACGGATATCGGGTCCTGTCAATGACATTGAGCCCGGAAAAGACGGCGCACTCTGGATAGCCGCTTACGGAAACGGAATATTCAAATACGACCCGGCATCAGGTGTCTTGTTACAATATAAAGCCCCTTTGGACATCATCTCGGATCATATATGGACGGTTGCCACGGATGCTTACGGAAATATCTGGGCAACGACATTCAAAAGCGGGTATTGTCGTTACAATGAAGAACGGAATGCTTTCGATTTTTTTCCGATCAGTAAAACCGGTGATTTTTCTGATGATTATGACACGAAATCTTTTCTGGAAGATACGGAAAACAATTGTATGTGGATTGGGACGGTTAAATACGGACTGATAAGGTATGACTATCATTCCGGAGAAATGTACAGGTATATCAATACGTCCGACAAAACATTCATTCAGGGGATCAATGTAATTATTAAACCGGGGCCCAACGGATTACTTCTTGGTGCTGATAACGGGCTTTTCCACTTAAACATAAATACACGCAGGTGCGAGAAACTGGATATGAGCCACTACAACACCCCGGAAGAAGTGCGTTCGGTTTTTTCATTGGTAATCGATAAAGAAAATGGTTTATGGATCGGGACGTATTTTGACGGTATTCATTACCTCAGGCCAGGTTTTGATTTTTTTCAACAGTATTCAGTGCCTGATACAGAAGGCAGTGTTGTCTCTTATATTGCACCGGCAACAGACGGGCCCGGAGTCTGGTTGGGTATGACAAAGAACGGAGGACTGTGCCGGTTTGATCCGGTCACCAGACAGTTTGATTTGTATTCCTCAAAGATTGATTATACAAACCTCCGGTCAATTTGTGATATTGAAGGAGAACTGTGGCTGGGTTTTTATTCTGACGGATTGCTCAGGTACCATCCGGGAACGGGACTTAAACGACATTACCAGTCCGTAGAAACAGATACCACCACTTTGTCTCACCAGGCAGTATATAACATTTTCAGGACTTCTGATGGCATTGTATATATTGGCACTTTATTGGGATTGGACCAATACTTGCCGCACAAGGATCATTTTAAAAGAATTCCCCAGGTAAGGGACACAAGGGTTCACGATATCCTGGAAGACCATACAGGATTGATCTGGGTTGCCACATACGAGCGGGGATTATTCTGTTACAACCCTGTTTCAAACTCCTGGATCCAATACGTTCATTCGGAAGAAGAAGGGTCGTTGCCTGTCAATAAATTGATTTGCCTGCATCAGGACAACCGACACCGGCTGTTTATAGGGACCGAAGGAAGCGGATTATGTACCTTTGATTATCAAACGCATACCTTTCATCCCGTTGTCGGGGAAAGGGCTCTGCCCGGTACTATTGTCAATGATATAACATCGGACCAACGGGGAAATTTATGGATTACCCTGGGCAGAGCAATTTGTCGCATAGACGGTCAAAGCGGTGAGGTCAGAATTATTGACGAGGGATCGTTTTCCAGGGGCAACCAGTATAATAATAACGCAGGGCAATCGTTGCCGGACGGAACGATATTTTTTGGCCGGACAGGAGGTTTTGTGGTCTTACGACCGGATTTGCTCCGTTTGAACAACCTGCCGCCGGAAGTTTTGATCACCGGCATGTGGTCGTCTGATCGTTCTCTGACCCCGGATCCGGGTGGAACGATAACCCTTGGTCCGGGTCTTGCCCATTTTAAGGCTGATTTTGTCGCACTGAGTTATGTCTCTCCACAACATAACCGGTATGCCTACTATATGGAAGGCCTGGAAGAACCCTGGTCACATTCCGGATATTCGCGATCGGCCGTATACAACAGTCTGCCGCCGGGTAAATACATCTTTCATGTGAAAGCGGCCAACAGCGATGAAGTATGGAATGAAACCGGATATTCAGTCCCGATACATGTGCTAACCCCTCTTGCGAAAAGGCCTTATATGATAGCCGGGTATATGATTATTCTGTGTTTTCTGGGATACCTGAGCCTGGAATTGGTCAGACGCAGGCAAAAGAGAAAGTTGGAAAACAACATGCTCCAGTATCAGATGGAGAAAGAAAAAGAGTTGTATGATCAGAAGATCAGTTTTTTCACCAATATCATTCATGAAATCCGCACGCCGCTGAGTCTGATCAAAGCTCCGCTGGAAAACATCATTCAGGCGCTTCCTCCTGAAGACCAGGCCCGTGAAAACTTTGACATCATGGAGCGGAATGTGGAACGTTTGCATACCCTGGCCAATCAGTTGCTGGATTTTCGCAAAATTGAACAGAACGTCTTTGTTTATAATTTTCATCCGGCCAATGTCTCTGAGATCGTAAGGAATGTTTCTTACCGGTTTAAGTCCATATGTAAACTTAAAGGGGTAAGAATGGAAGTCACCATTCCGGAAGGAGAGTACACATGTGTCGTGGATGCCGAGGCAATAAATAAAATAATGGGGAATTTACTGAACAATGCCCTAAAATACGCCAAGGATACCATCAGCGTCATATTGAACCGGCAGGGGAATGATCTTGTCATTGAAGTTGCCAATAACGGAGAAGAGATACCGCCCGAGTATTTTGACAAAATATTCTTGCCTTTCTTTCAGATAAACGATCAGGGAACGTTCAGGAGAAAGGAGGGAAGCGGTGTTGGCCTTTCTCTGGTAAAAC
>JBAZHT010000060.1:0-10855 GCA_041652255.1 Bacteroidales bacterium | reverse complement strand
GGGCCAAAGCCCGTGTTGATCCCGTATATTACTTTTTCTTTTGAAAATTCTTTAAGAAAATTGTAAGAACGTTCCATCCGTTCGAAAGCCTTCTCTCCCGGGGTTATTGTCTCCCCTCCAAACAAAAGATCTTCTATATCTTTAAGGTTCAGCTCTTTATCGTAAATTAGCATATTGTTGTTATGCGGCGGGGTTTATAAACTGACAAAGATACTAATTTTCAAACAATCGTGAAGACGCCTTCAGTTGAATATTTACAGACGAGGATCCAATAAGCAGACCAACGGGTCCTTCCTCAATAACGAACGCTTTTTTGTCAGTATCCCAATATGCAAGGTCCTCCGCTTTCAGGGACAAAGTCACTTTCTTTGTCGTTCCCGCGGGTACGAATACGCGTGCAAATCCTGCCAGTTGCCTGCCGGGTCTTTCCACTTTGGAAGCGGGGTATTCCACATACAACTGCACAACCTCTTCGCCATCAAGTTTCCCCGTATTTTTTAACTCAAACTCAACACGCACCGAATCCCGGAACGATTTTTCCACTTTCAGTGAGCTGTACTCAAAGCAGGTATAACTCAGCCCGTATCCGAAGGGATACAACGGATCCCCTTTGAAATACATGTACGTTCTTCCGTTACGGATGTCATAGTCCATCATAGGCGGCAAATCGGTGATATCCCGTACCCAGGTCTGGGTGGTCCTTCCTGCCGGGTTAACCTTCCCGAACAGGACATCGGCAAGGCCGTTGCCCAATTCCTGGGAATTGTTGGTTATATGAACGATGGAAGGCATGTGTTCATCTGACCAGTTAATGGCAAAAGGAAAACTGCTCACCAGGGCCAGCACCGTCCTGGGATTTGCCTGTAAAACCAGTTTTGCCAGGTCTTCCTGTTCCAGGGTCAGGGCCTTCCGGTCTACGGCTTCGCGGCCGTCACTGGGTACCGGGGAATAGAACCAGCGGGCATCGGTGCCGTATGGATGGTTCCCAATGCATACAACCGTCACATCGGCCTTTGAAGCGGCGATGACCGCCTTGTCTATGGTATTTGACGGTTCGTAAAAGACTTCCACATCCGGTCCGACAGCATTTCGGATCCCTTCCAGGATGGTTACCGCGTAAGAGGGTGTTCCGCTGTACCAGTCATAAATAACCTCATTGGCCCGGGGTCCTATTACGGCTATGGAACGGATCTTTCCCACATCCAGGGGAAGCAAAGGATTTTTTTCCCCGCCGGCCGGCTTGTTTTTCAAAAGAACTGCTGATTTTGCGGTGACCAGCCGGGCAAAATCCTTGACTTTTTGATCTTCCCAGGGTTTTTGAGTGTCCCTCACCCCGATCCCGGTATAAGGTTGTTTTTCATAATCCTGAGGACTGTCAAGTAAGCCGAGTTTTAAGGCCACGTAAAGATTTCCCCGGATCGCACGGTCAATTTCCCCTTCAGTCAGGATTCCGTTGGTGATAGCCTGGTTGATGGCCAGAAGGTAATCATCCAGGAACTGGCCAACGGTGGCTTTTACAACGGCTGCTGCCCCTTCCCATAACGTTGGAAAGGCTTTGTGTGCGGTGATCAGGAGCTTCAAGGCCCCACCATCGGTACAAATGATCCCGTTGTTGCCCCATTCCCTGCGGGTAATGTTCTCAAGGATCGGGTGAATGGTCATTGGTATCCCGTTCCAGGCGTTGTAGGATGCCATAAAGGCACGGGAGCCGCCTTCGGTGATGCCTTTGTAAAATGGATAGGAATAATACTCCCGGAAAAGCCTTTCGTCAAAATCGGAAGAGGTGGAATCGCGGCCGTCTTCGTTGCTGTTGGCCATGAAATGTTTCATCAGGGAAGCGCTTTTCCAGTATTCGGGATGATCTCCCTGCAACCCTTTGACAAAAGCCACGGTCAGCCTGGACGCCAGGTAAGCGTCCTCGCCGTAACTTTCCTCGGTTCTTCCCCAGCGGGGATCCCTTGCCAGGTCGGCATTCGGAGCGCGCATGACCATGCCTCCCCCGGGATTTTCGGGACGTTGGGTGTAATACCGTACTTCGTGGGCTTCAATTTCTGCCACTTTCCGTACCAATGCCGTATCCCATGTGGATCCCAGCCCGTAGGCCTGCGGAAAAGTGGTAGTAGGCTGGTCCTGGCGGCCTCCCCAATGGGCGGGACCTCCCAGGGCCATCCCGTGCAAACCTTCTGAATGTCCCGTGTTGCGGATTCCCAGGCGGGGTACCCCCAGGTTGGTAGACAAGAGATTTATTTTCTCTTCTATGGTGAGCATATCCAACAGGATGTCAATGCGCTGGTCGGCAGAAAGTTCCCTGTTGTGGAAAGGATGATCTTGTGCTTGTATTTCAAGGGAAAAGGCAAGACAAAAAGTAAAAAAAACAACAAATGTGAGGGGTTTTATATGTTTCATAATGTCTGTTTTGTATACAAAAATACGATTATATTTGCATATTATGAGTTATATACCCAATGAAAACAGATACGGTAATATGATTTACCGTCGCTGCGGCCGGAGCGGTTTGCAGCTGCCCTCCATATCGCTTGGTTTGTGGCACAATTTCGGTGATGTTGACGATTATGCAAACGGCCGGAAGGTTATTTTGAAAGCATTTGACAGTGGGATTACGCATTTTGACCTGGCCAACAATTACGGACCTCCTTACGGGTCTGCCGAACGTAATTTCGGAAAAGTGATGCGGGAAGATTTGTCGGATTATAGGGATCAGCTTATCATATCCACAAAAGCCGGTTACGATATGTGGCCTGGACCATACGGGAACTGGGGATCGCGTAAATACCTGCTCGCCAGTCTGGACCAGAGCCTCCGGCGCATGGGTCTGCCTTATGTGGACATTTTTTATTCCCATCGGCCTGATCCCGACACACCCCTGGAAGAAACCATGGGTGCACTGGCCCATGTCGTTCGCAGCGGTAAAGCACTTTACGCCGGGATATCCAATTATCCTGCCGATAAGGCACGACGGGCATTCAGTATTCTGCGGGAAATGGGAACGCCCTGTTTGATCCACCAGCCCAAGTATTCCCTACTGGAACGTTGGGTGGAATCCGATCTTTTGGAATTGCTGGAACAAGAAGGGGTGGGGTGCATTGCTTTTTCACCACTTGCTCAAGGCATGCTCACGGGAAAATACCTTAAAGGCATACCCGTAGGGTCCCGGGCTCAAAGGGCTGACGGAGCTTTACAGGCAGAAAACATCACTCCGGAGATCCTCGAAAAAATTAACAAATGGAACAGGATTGCCCGGGAACGTGGTCAGACGCTGGCTCAAATGGCTATTTCATGGCTCCTGAAAGATCCACGGGTAACCTCGGTGCTTATAGGCGCGCGGACAGTGGAACAATTGGACGAAAACCTGAAAGCCGCATACAATACAACATTTACATCTGAAGAGTTATGGGAAATAGAATCTGTATCCGAGTAGATCGCGGCAAAGAAGCTGTTGACGGAGCCGGAGTAAGGCTGCGCAGGGTTTTGGGGTTGAAAACCGTAAGAGAGTACGATCCTTTTCTAATGCTGGATGGTTTTGATTCCACAGATCCTGATGATTACATCCGGGGATTTCCCTTTCATCCCCATCGCGGGATTGAAACGGTAACTTACCTTGTGGAAGGTCTTATTGAGCATATGGACAGTCTGGGGAACAAGGGGACCATAGCCGATTTGCAATGCCAATGGATGACGGCCGGCTCCGGGATCATTCACCAGGAAATGCCTAAGGAATCGCCCCGTATGCTGGGGTGTCAGCTATGGGTAAACCTCCCTGCAAAAGAAAAAATGACAATACCCACGTACAGGGATATTCTGCAGGAAGATGTACCTGTCTTCAGTGAGAATAGAGCCGTTGTGCGTGTACTGTCCGGTGTGTACAACGGAATGAAAGGACCCATGGACGGAGGGTATCAGGGTGTTCAGTATTTGGACATTACACTGGAACCGGACACGGATTGGCTTTACGACCAAACTCCTAACGACCACACCCTGTTCCTGTACCTTTTGGAGGGAACCCTTATGCCGGCTGGAACGGAGTATCATGAAGATAAGGGATGCGCCATGCTTATGGGAGCAACCGGAAACCCCGGCGCATGGAATGACACGGTTTCCGTGCATTCGGGAAGCAAAGGGGCCCGTTTTCTTCTAGTTGCGGCCAAACCCCTGAATGAATCTGTTTCATGGGGAGGACCTATTGTAATGAATACAAAAGAAGAGCTGGATTTAGCCTTCAGGGAACTGGAAGAAGGGAAATTCATAAGGCACAAGGATCCGACGTTCCTGATACTATAAGGCCAGAATACAAACCGGCTGGTCCACGGGGATTCGTTTACCGGTATCTTCGGGCAGGCCGGTTTTCACATTTCGCCTGTAAATTTCTATATGATTTTCGTTTTTACAGGAAACCAGGATCCAACGATCATCCGGAGTGATTAAAAAATGCCTGGGATGGCTTCCCGTAGGCTGAAATCCCTTCCGTGTCAGCATTCCGCTTTCACCATCTACGCTATAGGTAACCAGACCGTCTCCTTTCAGACGTGTGGAAGCATACAGGAAATTTCCGTCCGTGGACAAAGCAATGTGAGCACTCCCGCGTGCACCCAGCGTATCGGCCATAACAGACTGTATACGGTCCAGTTTCCCGTTTTTGTGATTAAAAACGGTTACCATGCCCGAGAGTTCGTTGACCAGGTATGCACGATCCCCTTTTTTGTTGAATATCAGATGCCTGGGACCACTACCCGGTTCCAGGGCAACTGTATCTGAAAGCACAGGGACCTCTTTCTCCCGGTTACTGAAAACATATATGCGATCCGTTCCCAGGTCTGTAGCAAAAAAATGACTGCTATCCGGAGAAAAGACCACGCAATGGATATGAGGGGCTTTTTGCCTGATTGTATCGGGTCCCGAACCTGTAAATGCCCAACGGTACATGATGGTTTCTGCTTCAGGGGAAAAAACGGTCACCGTACCGGACGAATAGTCAGCAGTTACCACATATTTTCCGGAAGGTTCCACAGCCACATGGCAGGGATCTGCTCCAGGATTTTCCAGAAAACTTAAAGGAGTAAGCTTCCCGCTTTCCCTGTTCGCAGCAAAAACAGAAAGCCCGGATGCGGAACCGCTTTCGTTGACCGCATATACCGGGTTCTCTGCCGGTGACAGGGCCAGAAAAGAAGGATTTCGGGAAGCTGTGCTGTCCAGCAGTTGAAAATCACCCGTAGTAAGATCAAAGCCGTAAGCATAGATCCCGTGGCTGACGCCTGTGGTATAAGTGCCGGCCAGCAACGTCAGGTCCTGCCCGCCGGAAGAGCATGCGTGTAATGATACCATAGTCAAAAAAAAGAATAACAGTTTTTTCATGATCAATTTTTTACAAAAATAAAAAAACCCCGTTGAAAAACGGGGTGGTGCATTAATTCATTTAACCGTAAACAAATTAATAATCCAGAGTAAAATCTTTCAAGCCCTGGTTGATGGTATTTACTTTAATTTTCAGACCTTTAACACCTTCAGCAATGCAATCTCCTTCTAAGGGATACGACTTCATGGTGGAATAATTGGTATAAAGCGGGTCGTTGTCGGATTCGTGACGCAATTCCAGGCAGTAATAACCGTCTTCCAGAGGAGTTTCCCGGTTCTGATCGTAGATAAGGGCAAAGGAATGTTTGGTCGGGTCCATTGCCTGTATGGATACCTGCAGGTTCAGATACCTTTTGGATCCGAAACCCCCTCCTGCAAACCATAAATACTGCGGTTCAACCCTGTCCGTACCCAGTGTATCGGGCTGGCCGGTGTAAATGAAATCTTCCGTATCCACAAGGTGCATCTGCACAATGTCAATGTACTTCACGGGAGATTCATCTGTTTGGTCTTCTTCCCCTTGTTGGTCATCACCGTGGATCGTATAATACAATATCAGCCGGTCTCCGTCTATAGGTTCAAATTCTTCATTGATAGAGGTATGGTTAACGGGACAAAACAGCAGGGTATCGTCGGTAATGACATAAAACGGGTAGTTCCCGTCAACTTCCTGTTGGTGTGTGTCTGTGGTAATGGTTCCCCAGGTGACTTTTGTTTCATCGCCGGGATCCAGCCATTTGGAACAGGAATTCATGGTAAGGAGCAGGGTAGCCGCAGAGATCAAAAAAATGAGATTGCTTATTTTTTTCATTATTTTAGTATTTTCGTTGTTGTTTCTGTTTACTAATTGCAGCAATTTTTCAATTACTGCATCAAAGAAAGAAAAAATATTTGTCAATGCAGTATTACGTAACCCTCTGCATTTAATTGATGACCGTAAACACAGATGAAAGACAGGGAGCTTTGGAAAGAGATATACCAGAAGTACGCCAGGCGCATGTTGACAGTGTGTATGCGGTATGCTCCGGGCAGGGAACAGGCCGAAGACATGATGCACGATGGATTTATGCAGGTATTCAGGTCTCTGGATACATTTACAGACAGGGGAGAAGGATCCCTGAGGGCGTGGATGGAACGGATCATGATCAATACCTGTTTACAGCACCTTAGAAAGAAAGACCTGTTAAGGAACAGCGCTTTGGTAGAAGCAGAAAAAGAACCGGCAGATGATGATTCACTGGAAGCCGCTGCCGAAAGGGTCCCGGGTACTGTTTTACGTAGTTTCATTCAACAACTTCCGCCCGGGTACAGGGCCGTATTTAATCTTTATGTCTTTGAGGGGATGAGTCATAAAGAGATAGCTCAAAAACTGAACATAAAAGAAAAGACATCCTCCTCCCAATTATACAGGGCTAAATGTTTGCTTGCCTCGCAAATAAAAGAATATGAAAGAAAGCAACAATAAATGGACGGACACCGTCCGGGATAAAGTGAACGGACTTCCGGAAGTGTTGGATACCAATGCTTCCTGGGGACGTATGGAACGTAAGATCCTTGCTTTCTACCGGATACGGCTTTTAAAAAGAACAGGGCTTGCAGCCGCTTGTGTTGCCGCCATACTGGTCCCGGTTTTCTTTTGGAACAGCGGGGGAGCCGGAATGCCTGAACAACCGGTTCGCATAGTTCAATTGCATCATTCGGCAACCGGCCTGACCTGTAAAGCCGAAAGACCGGTACATACAATATACATACTTCCCGGACCGCCATCTTCTGATGCACAAACAGATGCTCAGGAACAAGCTCCGGAAAAGGTTTCGGAAGCTCAGGCAACGGTCTCTGAAACTCAGGTAACGGTCTCGGAAGCTCAGGTAACGGTCTCTGAAACTCAACCCAAACCGGCCGGAGAGAAGACCAAAACCCCTCCGGTTTATACCGCCGATCCTTTTGCACAACCCTATGAACAAACACGAACCCGGAGAAAATTTATGGTATCTGCCGCGGGACTGTTGAATGTAAGCCGGGGAGGAGCTGAAGGTGCCCTGCCTATGAACGATTTGTTGATGTCTGACAATAGGTTAACCACTTACGGTATCACACAAAAAGAAACCGGGCTGAATGCTTACGATGCTTCTTTTGCTTCCGTCTCATTCGTACAATATGAATACAAACACCGAATGCCTGTTTCCTTTGGCATTTACGCTTCGCTTCCCCTGTCTGAAAGATGGTTTGTGGAAAGCGGCCTGTTTGCCACCCGCCTTGCCACGTCCATTTATTCCGAAACTTATGTGGAACTAAAGCCAAGCAATTCCGAGCCTGTTTTTATTACCGACAGGGTTTTGTGGTATTTGGGGATTCCTTTAAAGATCAGGTGGAACTTTGTGCAGAAAAAATATTTTACCGCTTATGCCTCGGCAGGAGGTATGTTGGAGAAATGCGTTTCCTTTGATTATACGGGAAATATTGACGATGAGAATATGCAATTCACAACCGGTCAGATCCCTTTGCAATGGTCGGTAAATGCCACATTGGGAGCACAATACAATATTATCAACATACTTGGCCTTTTCGTAGAACCGGGTATCTCGTTTTTCCCTGACAGCCACAACCCGGTACATACCATCCGGGGGGAAAGACCTTTGTATTTTAACCTGAATGCAGGGGTCCGATTTATGTTTTAATGATTTATTTTCACAGAAAAATGCGAAATATCCGATTTATTATCATACATTTGCAACTCATATAATTTTTTTATTTTTTTATATTTTATTTCAATGAATAACGGAACCGTTAAATTTTACGATGAGATCAAAGGTTTTGGTTTTATCAAGGACGCAAACTCGTCCAAAGAGTATTTTGTACATTCATCAGGTATTATTGACAGGATCAGAGACAATGATGAAGTAACTTTCGACTTACAAGAAGGAAGAAAAGGATTAAATGCCGTAAATGTAAGACGCAGCTAATCCTGCAACATACCATTTGCAATCCCGCCGCTTTGCGACGGGATTTTTTTTTATACTTTTGTAAGGATGATCTACCTTTTGTCTTATGCAGACGCTTTGCCGGACAGTTTCCCGGATCTTTGCCGGAATTTTATGCCTCCTGAGCGCTACCGGCAAATGATGAACTATACCAGGATCAAGGACAGAAAATTATGTGCAGCAGCTTATGTGGTACTGGTTTATGCCCTTAAAAAGGAGAAATTGTTTACAAGACTGCCTGTTTTCGTATACGGTCCCAACAACAAGCCCTGCCTGGCCAATTATCCCGGAATACATTTCAACATAAGCCATTGCGACGGTGCGGTCGTATGCGCACTGTCTACGGATCCTGTTGGCATTGATATAGAAAAAGTGATCGGTTACGATGACGGTATGGCCCGCTACATATGCAACCCCATGGAATACGCCTGGGTCACGGAAATACCCGGGCGGGAAGCGCAACGGTTTACAGAAATGTGGACACGTAAAGAAAGCTACGTCAAATCCCTGGGAACCGGGATCGATTGCCATCCCCGGGACATGAAAAGCGTGGAAAGTACTGTGTTTTACACGGAAAACGAAAACAATAAATACATAATAAGTCTTAGACAATGCAGCAAAAAACCTATTCCCTGACAAATGCGCAGAAAGGCATTTATTTCGAATGGCAGAAAGACAAGGAACTGACCCAGTACAACAATCCTTTTCTTTACGAATTTCCCAAAAACATAAAGGCAAAAAAACTGCAGGATGCCATTGCAAAAGTCATTCAGGCGCATCCTTTCATGAAGCTGAAATTAAAATTGCTGGGCAACGGGGAAGTCGTCCAGTATTTTGTCAAAGAAGACCCCGTAAACATCCCCGTATATGAAACCGCGGAAGAAGGCCTCAGGGACCGTATGCTTGCCTCTGTACGTCCCTTTGATCTTTTATCCGGAGAACCCCTTTACAGGATAGACATATACAAAACATCGGGAAAGGTTTATATGTTCCTGGACATACATCATATAGTTTACGACGGTACTTCCATCATCGTATTTTACAAGGATCTTGTAAAAGCTTACAACGGGGAGGAACTTCGGGAAGAATCTTTCTCCTGTGCCGACTTTGCCCTGATGGAAACCGAACGCATGCAGGGAGAAGCATACAAAAGCGACGAGGTTTATTTTACCGGGAAGCTTTCCGGGGTCACGCCAACCAAACTTCCTGTACTGAACGTTTCCGAACAGGAAGTGGGAAAATTGGAAAGAGTGTCTGAATCTGTTGATTATCAAAAGATAAGTGACTATTGCCAACGTCTGGGGATATCTCCGAACAATTTGTTTACCGGGGCCCTGGGAATTTGTCTGAACCGCTATACACGCGAAAACAAACTTTGTTTCTGTACGGCACACCACGGCCGTTTGGATGAAAGGGTACAGGAAAGTATCGGGATGTTTGTCAAAACATTACCCGTGGTAGTGGAAACAGATCCAAAACAGACACTGGAAGCATACCTGAAGGGGATTCGAACCGACATGAAAGCACTCTGGACACACCAGACGTATCCTTTTTCGGACATGGTGACCCATTTCGGGATAGCCATGGACCTGACCTACACCTACCAAAAAGGCATCCTGGAGTATTTTGAAATGCCGCAGGGGCTTGTGAAGATGGAATACATGCACCAAGGGTCTACCCGCGATAAACTGAGCATCTACATATACCAGTTCCCCGATAATTTTGAAATACGCTGCGAATACAACAACGCACTCTACGACAGGGAGTACATAAATGTCTTTGCCGCTTCCCTGAAAAATTCGTTGGAAGAAATCCTGGCTGCCGATCCTTTTCAAACCCCCTGCTCGGCAATCACCATCACCAACCCTTCTGAAAGGGAAAAAGTGCTGGAATTTGCCCAAGGCAACGAACTGGCCTATGACAATACGCAATCCTTCCCGGACCTTTTCCGGGAGCAAGTGGCCAAAAACCCTAAAAACCCTGCGGTAAAGGACATCTCGGGGACCTTGACCTATGAGGCACTGGACCTGCAGTCAGATGTGATGGCCCGAAAACTGATCGCCATGGGCGTCAAGCCCGACGATTATGTGGCCGTGGTGTTATCCCGGCGCAAAGAATTTGTGGTTACCGTGCTGGGCATCCAGAAAGCCCGGGCCGCTTACGTTCCCATGGACAGTGAATACCCCATTGACCGCCTGTTGTACATGCTGGAAAACAGCCGTTCTGCCGTGTTGGTGACCGAACGTGCCCTTTACGAGAAAAAACAAGAGGAAGGGAAGTTCTCCCACCACAACATCCTCTTTACGGACGATCTGGACCTGTCCGCAACGGTGGAAAAAGTGACGGCCCTGCCCGGACCGGACAACCTGGCCTATATGATCTACACTTCCGGATCCACCGGGAAGCCCAAAGGAGTTATGATCAGCCACCGGGGCCTGGTGGCTATGTGTAAGGCACATGCCCATGATATGGAGATCGTTGCGGGAGACAACAATACCTGTCAC
>JBAZHT010000059.1:0-11007 GCA_041652255.1 Bacteroidales bacterium | reverse complement strand
CATTCCGGGTTGAGACCCTGGCCGGGGAAATAGGAATTAGTCGGGTCCATTTGCACCGTAAACTGAAAGAATTAACACAACTTTCTGCCAGTGACTATATAAGGTCAATGAGATTGAAAAGGGCAGCGGAGCTTATCCGTTGTAAAAAAATGAACATATCGGAAGCTGCTTATGCTACCGGGTTTTCCAATCTTTCTCATTTTTCAGCAGCTTTTAAGGATTATTTTGGCGTAAGTCCACGGGAATACGGTAACGGAAACGAACATTAAACAGTTTATTATGGAAAAAACATGGCGGTGGTTTGGCCCGGAAGACAGTATTCCTCTCAAACACCTTAAACAAATTGGAGTGGAAGGTATAGTGACCGCTCTGCATCACATACCCAATGGGGAAGTCTGGAGCAGGCATGAAATTCAAAAAAGGAGGCATCTGATCGAATCTGAAGGACTCAGATGGTCGGTGGTGGAAAGTCTTCCGGTTACTGAAGACATTAAACTAGCTTCCGGCGAATCTGACAGGCATCTGAGAAATTATTGTAATTCACTGGAGAACCTGGGCATGGAAGGGATCCATACCGTTTGCTACAATTTTATGCCGGTCATTGATTGGATACGCACAGATCTGTACAGGCCGAATCCCGACGGGAGCATGTCGTTGTATTTTGATTATGCCAAATTCGCCTATTTTGACCGCTACATTCTTCAACGGAAAGGAGCCCGGGAGGAATACCCCGAAAATATCCTCCGGGAAACAGAGAAGATACGTAAAACCATTTCAGCGGCTGAAGAAGAAGATCTTATCAATAATATTATTGTAAAGACACAGGGATTTGTAAGCGGAAATTTTTCGGAAAAAGACAAACAACCGGTTGCTTTGTTCAGGAAATTACTGGCCCGCTACCGGGGAGTGGATAAAGAACAGCTGAGGGATCATTTTCATCGTTTCATGTCTGTCATCGCACCTGTCCTGGTTAAAAACAATATACGTATGTGCATCCATCCGGACGATCCCCCGTTTCCCGTACTGGGTTTGCCCCGCATAGTAACCGGGCAGGAAGATGTGGACTGGTTGCTGGCTTCGGTAGATATTCCGCAAAACGGATTGACATTCTGTGCCGGTTCGCTCAGTTCGGGATTGCACAACAATGTTCCGGCATTGGCTGCCCGTTATGCCTGCCGGACCCATTTTGTACACTTGAGAAGCACCGATGTTTCTGAAAACAAAAACTTTGCCGAGTCTGACCATCTTTCCGGACGGGGACACCTGGTGGAAGTGATCCGTATTTTCCTGCGGGAGGAAGAACGCAGAAAGAAGGAGTCCCCCGGCAGTTATCCAATCCCCATGCGTCCCGATCACGGTCCTCTCATGTTATCCGACATTGATAACAACAGATACAATCCGGGATACTCTTTCTACGGCAGAATGAAAGCTCTGGCAGAATTGTCTGGTATGATCGCAGCTATCAAGCATCTTAATAACTAAAAACCTAACTATATAATGGAAACAACTTTCAGCATCAAAGACAAAGTAGCGGTAATTACCGGAGCCGGTGGGGTACTTGGAGGAAGTCTTGCAAAACATTTTGCCCTCCAGGGAGCCAAAGTCGCAGCACTGGACATACGTAAAGAACAACTTGACATGGTCGTGGAAATGTTGCGTTCCTCGGGAGGTGAAGCCATGGGGTTTGTAAGCGATGTGCTTAATTATGAAAAACTTATAACAACAACCAAAGAGATTGTAAACCATTGGGGTACCATAGATATTCTGATCAATGTTGCCGGTGGGAACATGCCAGGAGCCACGTTGAGAGAAGACCAGACTGTTTTTGATATGAAAATTGAGGATTGGCAAAAAGTAACTGATCTTAACCTGAACGGAACGGTATACCCCACTCTGGCTATGGGACGGATCATGGCAGAAAAGGGTTCCGGTTCTGTCATAAACATTTCATCCATGGCCGCCTATTCAGCCATTACCCGTGTGTTGGGTTATTCAGTGGCCAAAACCGGCATCATCAACTTCACGCAATGGATGGCCATGGAGATGGCTTTGAAATTCAATGAAAAGATACGGGTAAACGCCATTGCTCCGGGTTTCTTCATAGGCGATCAGAACAGGTCTGTCTTGCGGAATCCCGACGGAAGCCTTACCGAAAGGAGCCGCAAAGTACTGGCACGTACCCCCATGAAACGGTTTGGCGACATTACCGAATTGAACGGAGCCGTTCAATTCCTGTGTTCAGATGAGGCAAGTTTTATCACAGGCGTGGTTTTGCCTGTTGACGGGGGATTTAGTTCATTTAGCGGGGTATAGGATAACCTATCACCTGCCCTAATTGAGCTTTCCCGTTAAAGCCGATCCTTTCTTTGACAGCTTCCCGGTTGATCATGCCCAGCACTACTGTGTTTAGCTTCTCCTGTGCACAAAAAAGGTACACGTTCTGACTTATGAAAGCAGCGTCTGCAGCCCCGTAAAAATTTTTCTGTTCCTGATCCAACCGCTGCATCTTTTCATAATTGGCCACATATAACAGAATCAACGGGGCTTTTTGGGCATACGGCTGCAGGACTGTTTCTTCCCTGAAATCCCCATTAACAATATGCTTTAACATATGTTCCGCGGGAATATACCGGTAAACGGCTCCGGAAGTATAGACATATACGTCAATTTCCTGCATATTCATGGCGGAAGGGGCCGTTCGCTTTCCGTCTTCCCGGTTTACTCCCTGGGCTGCCCATAACAGATCAGATAAGGTGCTTAGCGGGATCTCCTGACCGGACATTTCCCGTACGCTTTGCCTGCGGTTTAAAGCTTCCATCAAAGGCATTCCTCCTTTTCTTGAGGGTTCCGGGAGCCTTATATCCTGAGCATTTGTATGCCCTATAGACAAATTTATCATCAGTAAAATAAATATTAATTTCATCATTGATTTATTTTGAAGTTTACTTTTACCCAAAGGTTGTTTTCCCGTTCTTTTGCAAAATCCAGGATCTTTTGAGCTTCTTCCTTCAAAGATGCTGCTTTTTCCTTGTCCTCCAATCCGGAAACATTTATTAAAACATTCAGGTATCCCCCCTTAACGGCCGCCAGGATAGCAGGGGCTCCTACTCCTGCATCGGTAACCGAATTGGGATTTCCTTCCTCAATCATGGCTTCCAGGATATCAAATACACGGACAGCGGTAGTCATGGTCTTCAATGGCACCTGTGCGGCATATAAAGTAGCCTGTTCAACGGCAGCAGTTCGTGTGTTTTTTTCTGCAACGGTATCCCGTGGAAGGGAAAAAGCTTCCATCACTTTGTTGTAGGATAGCGTATCTTCTTCCACCAGGTAAAGCAACTCGGCAAGAAGTTCCTGCCCCTTCTGGGCCCATTCGGAAAAATATTCCCATTTTTCATCCCAGCCGCGTTTGTGCGAAGAAAGATTGGCCACCATAGTGCCCAGTGAAGCCCCCAAAGCACCCATATATGCAGCGACAGAGCCCCCGCCCGGAGCAGGTGATTCAGAGGCCGTTTCCAGGGCAAATTCCCGGCAGGTCAGGGTACAAAGGCCTTTTTCGGCAGTTTCCTCTTCCAAAAGGTACTCCAGTACTTTTGTTTTCGGATCGAATGGTCCCAGGTCTTCCAGTCCCATGGATTTAATGGCTATTCGAATAATTTCTTCTTCGGGAAGGCCTAGTGAGCGTTGTTGTTTTTTCAAAAAATACCAGCCCGCTTCTATCAGAGCCCGTTTGGGCACCAATCCAACCAGTTCGGTTCCGGTAACCCGCATTCCGCGCCGGGCTGCTTTGTCACACACCTCGTCAAAAGCCATGTGCAACGGAGTAACCCGGATGTTGGTAAGGTTCATGGATACCTGCGCAATGCCGTACTCCTTAATAAACCAGCCAATGGCTTTACAATGCCGGAGGGTGCCGGGTTGCCAGGTCTCTTTTCCTTCCGTAATGACTTTCCGGCCTTTTTCCCGGACATCAAAAGATACGGCGTTGGCCCTGCGAACAGATGTGGTATTGAGGTTAAAATTTACGGCTATCAGAAAATCACGGGCACCTATCACGGTCAAACCGGAAGAAGCCACTTTATCTGAAAAAATGGCAGGGCCGAAATCCGGCTTCCATTCGGGATCTTTTAATTTTGCGGGTAATCCTTCGTATTCCCCTGCCCGGCAAACCGCCAGATTTTTGCGTTTATCGGTAAAAGCAGCCTCCTCGTAACAATAAACGGGGAGATTCAGTTCTTCTCCCACCCTGCGGGCCAGCTGCCTGGCATATTCAACGGTTTCTTCCATGGTCACCCCGGAAACAGGTATCAGGGGACAGACATCGGTAGCCCCGATCCGGGGATGTTCGCCGTGATGCCTGCGCATATCAATGCATCCTGCAGCCGTTTTTATGGCCTGGAATGCAGCCTCCACGACCGCTTCCGGCTCCCCGGCAAATGTCATAACGGTACGGTTCGTTGCCACTCCCGGATCTACATTCAACAATTTGACACCTTCCACTGCGGATATTATACCGGCTAGACGGGAAATAACCTGCTTATCCCTTCCTTCGGAAAAGTTCGGGACACATTCTATTATTTTCATATAGTTACTGGTATATTAATCTTACTTTATCTCCCACCGCCTTTTCCAGTTTTTCCTTATCCAGTTCAAAATAATGTACCGGATAAACCACCGGGGCCCCGATTATTTTTACAGCCTGTATGAATTGCTCATCACTCATGGTGTAAGGCAGGTTTTTGGGTAAAACAGCCACATCAACAGGTCCGTACGTTTCCATTTCCGGGATCAGTTCTGTATCGCCAGCCAGGTACACTTTGAAATCCCCAAATGTAAACAAGTATCCGTTACCGTAGCCTTTGGGATGGTATGGGTTCCCGTCCTGCCTTTTATTGAGGATATTATAGGCCGGGACGGCTTTTACCTCTATCCCCTTCCAGGAAAAGGAATCTCCGTTTCGTAGCGTTTTCTCCAGTTTTAAATGATGCTCCATACATTCAGGCCCCACAAAAACGGTTTGCGGGGTAACCAGGTGTTCCAGGGCTTTCGCATCGTAATGATCCTGATGGTCGTGGGTGAAAAATATGATATCCGCTTTGGGATACTCACTGTAATCGGTTGTAGCCGAATAGGGATCTACGTAAATGACCGTTTCTTCCAGCTTAAAACAGACGGCTCCGTGGCCGGAAGGCACAATGGTCAGTAACCCTAACAATGTTGTGAATTGTTGTGACGCTGAAAAAATCATAATTCTGTTATTTTTCCGTTCAAAATAGTTGTTTCTACTAAAGGACTTGTAAATGCATACATGAAATACTCATACGAAGGTATGGGTTTTGTAATAAATACATTGCCAATTTTTCCCACGGCTATGGATCCCAGGTTGAAAGAAAGATCCATGGCATGTGCCCCGTTAAGAGTGACGGCATTTACAGCTTCTGCCGGTGTCATTTTCATTTTCAGGCAGGCCAGCAGCATCATGAGCTGGAGGTTCCCTGCGGGACAGGACCCCGGATTGTAGTTGGAGGCAAGAGCTATGGGCAACCCACGGGATATCATTTCCCGGGCGGGAGCATAATCCATTTCCAGGTAAAAGGTTGATCCGGGTAATAACACAGGCATGGTATCGGATCGGGCCAGGATGTCCCATTCTTCTGGGCCGGTGTGTTCCAGGTGATCCACGGTTATGGCCCCGTAAGCTACCCCTGTCTGTACACCTTGCGAAAAATCCATCTGGTTGGCATGTACTTTGGGACGCAATCCGTGTTTCAGGGCAGCCGTAAAAATTCTTTCGGTATCGGCAACCGTAAAAAACCCGGTTTCACAAAAAACGTCAACATATTGGGCCAGGCCTTCCTGCGCTACCATAGGAATCATTTCTTCTACTATAAGATCTACGTATTCAGACTGCCTGCCTTTGTACTCTTCCGGAACGGCATGAGCCCCCAGAAAAGTGGCTTTTACGCTCAAAGGTGTATCTTCCGCTATTCTGCGAATGACCCGCAACATTTTCAGCTCGTCTTCAACGGTGAGCCCGTACCCGCTTTTGATTTCTACAGCTCCCGTTCCAAAACGGATCAGCTCTTTGGCCCGTTCCAGAGATTGGCGGTACAATTCATCTTCAGAGGTGTTTTGAAGCAGATTTGCCGAGTTGATTATCCCCCCTCCCCGCGCCGCTATTTCCCTGTAAGTCAATCCGCGGATCTTGTCCGAGAATTCCTGTTCGCGACTTCCTGCAAAAACAATATGTGTATGGCAATCGCAAAACGAGGGGAATACACACCGCCCGGTAGCATCTATGATCTTAGTCCCAACGGGAACATCCTCCCTGTAGGGACACGTTTCCATGGGTCCGAATCCGTCTATCAGACCATTCCTGATGTACAACCAGGCATTACCCAGACACGGTAGCCGGTCCATGTCTTTCCCGGCACAAAAAGGACGGTTTTTATCCTGAGCGTCCTGCCTTACCTGTACCAGCTGCCCGATATTTTCAATCAGTATACCATTCATTTTTCAGAAAATTTTCAGCTTTATGAATGTAAGGGTAAAGTACCGTATCGTCTTCTATAAACGGTACGTGCCTGCGAAAAGCGTTCACGATCTTTTCCAATTGCGGAGAAGTGCGGGCAGGCCGTCTGAATTCCAAAGCCTGGGATGCATTGAATAATTCAATGGCCAGGACTTTTTGCACGTTGTTCATGACACGGAAACATTTCAGAGCAGAATTGGCTCCCATGCTTACATGATCTTCCTGTGCCTGAGAAGAATCTATGGAATCCACACAAGAAGGCGTACACAATTGTTTGTTCTGGCTGACTATGGAAGCAGCCGTATATTGCGGGATCATAAAACCGCTGTTCAGGCCGGGCCGGGCAACCAGGAAAGGAGGCAACCCCCGTTTGCCTAACACCAGCTGATTGGTCCTGCGCTCAGAGATATTTCCCAGTTCAGCTATTGCAATGGACAGGAAATCAAGAGCCAGTGCCAACGGCTGACCGTGAAAATTGCCCGCAGACACGATCTTGTCCAGCTCGGGAAAAATGGTGGGATTGTCTGTAGCTGAATTCATTTCCGTTACAAGGACTTTAGTAACATATTCAATACAATCTTTAGTGGCCCCGTGAACCTGAGGTGTACAACGGAAGGAATACGGATCCTGAACATGCTCTTTATGCCTGGCTATCAATTCACTACCTTCAAGGAATTCTCTTATGCAGGCGGCTGTTTTTATCTGACCGTCGTGAGGACGCACCCGGTGAACGTCTTCAGTAAAAGGTTCTATTCTTCCGTCATACGCATCCAGAGACAACGCACAGATCATATCGGCCTGTTTTGAAAGTCTTAGTGCCTGTATCAATGACCACAATCCGTATGCGGACATGAACTGTGTCCCGTTTAAAAGAGCCAGTCCCTCTTTTGATTGCAATTTGATAGGATCCCATCCCATCTGATGGTTCAGTTCTTCACCCGTCATAAGTTGTCCCTGGTAATCTACTTCACCCAGACCTATCAACGGTAATGACAAATGAGCCAACGGGGCCAGGTCACCCGAAGCTCCCAGTGAGCCCTGCTCATAGACCACCGGATATATTCCCTGGTTAAAAAAATCCGTTAAACGCACTACCGTTTCCGGTTGTACTCCGGAATAACCGTACGAAAGAGACTGAATTTTTAAAAAAAGCATCAGTCGTACGATCTCTTTAGGTACCCGGGCCCCCACCCCGCATGCATGGGACATGACAAGATTTTTCTGAAGCTGTTCCAGTTCCCTGGTACTTATTGCTACGTTATACAAAGCCCCAAAACCTGTATTTACTCCGTAGATCAACTCTCCGGGGACACGCATTTTATCGTCAAGGTATTTCCTGCATGTAACAATACGGTCCATGGACTCCCCGGATAATTCCAAACGGACGTCCCCGGACATGATCTTTTCCAACGTGCTGAGCCCTACCGGGTAGGATGAAACAGTATGTATATACATAAAGAACCTTTTATAATATTTTGCAACAAAAATACCTTTAATTAGTAAGAATTAAAAGCAAAAACGCTCTTGTTGAATAAATATTGTTTTCTATCTTTGTAATCGTGCGTTGTAACTTTTTATTATAAACCCTTAATACTAACTTAACCAAATTTTCATGAAGAAATCAATTTTCTTTGTGCTGGCAGTTATGATAGCAACAACTGCTTTTGCACAAACAAGGGTTACCGGCAAGGTAACTTCTTCAGAAGACGGTTCTCCTCTTCCCTTTGTAACAATTCTTATACAGGGAGAAAGAGGACTCGGAACGAACACTGACATTGACGGGAATTTCGTCCTGGAACGTTGCCCGGAAAATGCAGTGCTTGTACTTTCCTACATTGGCTATACTACCATAGAGGTGCCTGTCAATGGCAGGAATGTAGTCAATGTAACTATGACACCTGATGCCCTCGCCCTGGAAGAAGTTATGGTGGTAGCATACGGTACCGCCAGAAAAGGAACTTATACCGGGGCGGCTTCCGTGGTAAGAAGCGAGGCCATAAAAGACGTGGCAACCCTTTCTTTCGAAAATGCCCTTAACGGAAAAGTGGCCGGGATGCAGATCACAACCAATTCAGGACAGGCAGGTGCCGTGTCCAGCATACGTGTGCGCGGTATCGGTTCAATGAACGCGTCCAACGAGCCGCTTTATGTAGTGGACGGGGTTCCGGTTGTTTCCGGGAATACCGGACAAATGAGCGAATATATTTATGCTACCAACAATGTTATGAGTACCCTGAATCCCCAAGATATAGAATCCATTACCGTTCTGAAAGATGCCGCTGCTTCTGCTCTTTACGGCTCCCGTGCCGCCAACGGTGTAATCCTGGTGACCACAAAATCCGGCCGTCTTGGAAAGCCCGTAGTCAATTTCAAAGCATCGGTAGGGGTTACTCCCTCTTTTGCCACAACAAATTTCGATATTGCCAGTCCGGAGCAACAGGTTGAACTGTACTATGAGAACTTTTGGAATGCAGGGAAATACGGCGGAAAATCAGATGAAGCTTCCAGTGTCTCTGCCCTTGCTCAGTTGAACAAACGTTTCAACAAACACGGGTATTATTTTACAGCCGATGACCATACGGTTAACTCACTCAAAATATTGGGTATGACAGACGGTATCGAAAACCGCGAAGGCAAATACTTCAACTGGGATGACGTACTGTTCCGTACTGCCATTTACCAGACATACGACCTTTCTGTCAGCGGGGCCAGTGACCGGACAAGTTATTATTCTTCCCTCTCATACACCAAGGATCAGGGACGCAGTACGGTAAATGATTTCAGCCGTATTGCCGGTCGTGTAAATGTCAATCAAAAAGTAGGCAAGATCATTGAGTTCAACACCAATGTAAACATCGCCAAAAACGTACAGCACGGGTTCAACGACACCCGCAGCACAGGTGCCAACTACTTCATGCAGTCCCGCAACCTGTTGTGGCCTTTGTACTGGCCTACCGATTACAAGACAGGAGATCCCTGGACGGCCAGGTACGGCAGTTATGCTTACAACCAGGTATATTACAACAACGAATGGGAAAACGAATCCAATGTGTTGCGTCTTTCTGCCAACGAAACCCTGACCGTGAAGTTTATGCCGGAACTGGTCCTGAAATCAGTACTGTCGTTTGACAACACCCAGACCAGGGATCACATCTATTACAGTGCAAATCACTTCAGCGCTTCCAGCGTGAAAGGGCAGGTACATGAGATGGCGACCAACGTACAGAAGATCGTTTCCTCCACAACCTTGAATTACGACAAGGAATTTGCAGACAAACACACCGTGAACTTGCTGGTCGGATGGGAAGCCGAAGATAACGAAACCAATTTCCAGCGCTCTTCAGGTACCAACCTGCCTACCAGTGCGCTGCATACCGTAGCTACTGCAGGGGTTTTGGATGCAAACGCCTATTATTGGGGATCTACCATGCTTTCGCTCCTCTCGCGTGCCGAATACAGCTATGACGGCAGGTATTACCTCTCCGGGTCGTTCCGTCGTGACGGTTCTTCCCGACTGGGTTCCAATACCCGTTGGGGGAATTTCTGGTCCGTGGCCGGATCATGGAGGATCAACAACGAAGCTTTCCTGAGGGACATTCGGCAGATCAGCAATTTGCGACTGAGAGCTTCCTACGGGGTTAACGGAACCCTTCCCTCCTCCAACTACGGATGGCGTGCCCTGACTTCCTACGGGAACAAATACATGGAAGACCCGGGTGGTGGAGTAGCAAACATTGCTGACGCCAACCTATCCTGGGAAACCAGTTATACCTACAACCTTGCCCTGGAATTCGGTTTGTTCAACAACCGCTTGAACGGAACCGTGGAATACTTCAACAGGGATTCCAAAGACCTGTTGCAAAGTGTTCCCATATCTACCGTTACCGGGTTCAGTTCTACACTTAAGAACATCGGGGAGATTAACAACCACGGTATAGAAGTGGAACTAAGCGGAGATATTGTTCGTAACGGCGATTTCCGCTGGGGCGCCAGCCTTACCGGATCCTGGATCCGTTCCACTGTTACCAAACTCTATGGGACACCTACAGGGAAAGACATTGTATGGTACGACCCCACCGGAGGAGACGCCCGTGCCAAGTTTATTTATCGTGAAGGCGAATCCACCCTTTCTTTCTACGGACTTGAATGGGCCGGCGTGGAAGAGGAAACAGGTAGAAATCTGTGGTTCCTGAATAACGATTCTCAGGCAGATGTAACTGTTGACGGACGTCCTGCCACTTACAGCTACTCCAAGGCCGATGAAGTAATCCTGGGTGATGCCCATCCCGATTTCTTTGGCGGTATCGCCACCGATATCAGCTGGAAAGGATTGACCGTAGCCCTGAATTTCGTGTACAAAATTGGCGGTTATACCTACAATGCCGTAGGCCGTGACGTAAACGACGACGGGTATTACTGGGAACGTATCATGTCACAGTATTGCTACGACAACCGCTGGACACCTGAAAACAAAA
>JBAZHT010000058.1:0-11055 GCA_041652255.1 Bacteroidales bacterium | reverse complement strand
ATATGGAAGAAAAAGAAGAATTTATCCCCCTGAACTGGGAAAACAACCAATCCATTATTAAAGTAATAGGGGTCGGAGGCGGAGGCGGTAACGCCGTAAGCCACATGTACCGGGCAGGGCTTACAGATGTTGATTTTGTAGTCTGCAATACGGATGCCCAGGCTCTGGAAATGAGCCCTGTACCGGAGAAATTACAATTGGGAAGTGTTTTAACACGCGGCAGGGGAGCCGGCTGCAATCCCGAAATTGCCAAACAGGCTGCCCTGGAAAGTGAGGATCGGATAAGGACTCTGTTAGAGGGCAACACAGAAATGGTTTTTATAACTGCCGGTATGGGAGGAGGGACCGGGACCGGGGCCGCTCCTGTGCTTGCCCGGATTGCCAGGGATATGGGCTTGCTCACCGTAGCAGTGGTAACGCTTCCTTTCCGTGATGAAGGGAAAGATTTCCTAAAACGCGCCATGGAAGGGATACAGGAAATGCAGCAATTTACAGACTCCATGCTGGTCATTGACAATGAGAAACTATACAAGGCATACGGGGACCTTCCCATATTTGAAGCCTTTCAGCGTACCGACGATATATTAAACACCGCTGTCAGGGGTATTTCCGAAATCATTACCCGGCCGGGATTTATGAATGTGGATTTTGCCGATGTTAAAATGGTCATGAAACAAAGCGGAATGGCCCTGATGGGTACCGGATCGGGCAGCGGCGAAAACAGGGCCGTAAAAGCGGTTGAATCGGCTTTTACCTCTCCCCTGCTTGATGACGCCGATCTGACACGCGCACGGAATGTTCTTATAAACATCACTTCCGGGAAAGAAAAAGCCTTGTCCATGACAGAATTGTCTCAGATAATGGGCTACATAGCAGATTATACCGGAGGTGTATCCAATTTCAAAAGGGGTATCATCTGTGATTCTTCTTTGCAGGACGAGATACGGGTTACCATGATCGCCACCGGGTTCAGTATTCATTCGTTGCCTCCTATCGCCGTTTATGGTAACGAGGCAGGAAAAGAAAAAGAGACGAAGGAATCCGTTTACCTGGACGGTGAACCGGCCGAAAATGACGGCACGGATATTGTTGATGACTTTGCACAAGAATCTTTGGAAACCGAAGACGGAGAATTCCGGATAACGCAAAACAGGAGTGTTTTCAGCGTTCAAAAGAATACCCGTTTGCAACGGGCAGCTCCTGACAAAAAACCTGTCCTGATCCTGGACGACAACCAAAGCATAACGGAACTGGAACAGGTTCCCGCATATAAAAGAAAAGAAGCCCGTTATAAGATGTCTTTCCCGCCCGAAATACCGGGCCCGTCCAAACATAAGATAGAGGAAAAGAACGGACAACAACGTTTAAGTACAGATAACTCCTATATACATCAAACACAAGACTGATATGCAAACAGAAAAAGTCAGGGTGCGTTTTGCTCCCAGCCCGACAGGACCGCTTCATATAGGGGGTGTTCGCACTGCACTTTTTAATTATTTATTTGCCCGACAACACAAAGGAACTTTTGTGCTTCGGATAGAAGACACGGATAAGCAGCGTTATGTCCCGGGAGCCGAAAAATACATCATCGAGTCATTAAACTGGTGTGGTATCGTTCCCGACGAAGGAGTTGCCCCTGATGGCAACGTGATATCTGAAGCTTCTTCACGCCACCCCTTTGCTCCTTACCGGCAAAGCGAACGAAAACATTTATACCGTGAATATGCCCAACAATTGATAGATCAAGGAGATGCGTATTATGCATTCGACACTTCGGAAGAACTTGAATCCTACCGCAAAGAGGCAGAAAGCCGGGGAGATACCTTTATTTATAATTACGCATTCAGGAATAAAACGGCCAATTCTTTAAGCATGTCTGCCCAGGAAACCGGACGTCGCCTGGTGGAGAACAACAATTGGGTAATCCGGTTTAAAATTCCCGAAAACAAGACCGTCTATATGAAAGACCTTGTACGGGGAGATGTAAGCGTGGAAAGTGACACCCTGGATGACAAGGTTTTATGGAAAGCTAACGACGGACTGCCAACATATCACCTGGCCAATATTGTGGACGATCACCTGATGGAGATTACCCATGTGATCCGGGGCGAGGAGTGGCTTCCTTCCCTTCCTTTGCATTATTTGCTCTACGAAGCTTTTGGCTGGCAGGATCACAAACCGCAATTCGCCCATTTGCCTCTTTTGCTGAAGCCTGACGGGAAAGGTAAATTGAGTAAAAGAGACGGGGACCGATTGGGTTTTCCCGTATTTCCGTTGGAATGGAGTGGTGCCGGTGGCGATCGGTCAAGGGGGTACCGGGAAGACGGTTATTATCCGGAAGCCTTCATTAATCTCCTTGCTTTGCTAGGATGGAACCCCGGAACCGAACAGGAACTTTTTTCCATGGAAGAACTGGTAGAATCCTTTTCCCTGGAACGCGTCACAAAATCAGGAGCCCGGTTCAATCCGGAAAAAGCCAGGTGGTTTAATCAGCAATACCTTAGGAACCGTTCCGATGCCAGGCTGGTTCAGGACTTCATTCCCATACTGCAAACTAAAGGAATAAAAACCACTCCCCTTAAAGCGGAAAAAGTAGTATCCCTCATTAAAAGCCGGGCTACTTTTGTCAATGACTTTTGGGATCTTTCGCATTATTTTTTTGTAAAGCCAAGGTCATTCGATATGACTCAACAGAAAAAGCACTGGAAAGAGGAAACCCCCGAAATAGTACTTCGTGCAAAAGAAATTTTGGCAACGTGTACTCCTTTTGATGTTCTTTCCATTGACAAAACATTGCATGATTGGATAGAGAAGTCGCAATTGAAAACAGGTCAGGTGATGAATGCCTTGCGGCTGTGCATTGTAGGAGAGCCTCAGGGACCCGGAATTGCAGATATAATGGCTGTCATCGGAAAGGAAGACACCCTGGAACGGCTTGATTATGCATTAAAAACACTCTGATATGACCAGGTATCCCCGGTGGTGGCCCCTGTTGTCAACTAATTTTCTGGGAGTTCTTAACGACAATTACCTGAAAACCCTCGCTTGTTTTATTGCCGTTGGCTGGGTGGGCGTGGAATATGAAGAAACACTGGTATCTCTGGCGGCAGGATCGCTGGTTTTGCCGTATGTTTTTCTTTCTCCACTGGCCGGAAGATGGGCCGTTACATTAAAAAAGATCCGCGTAGTCAGGATAGCCAAAGCGGCCGAGATCCCTATTATGATAGTTGCATCTGCCGGTTTTTTATTGCACAATGTATGGCTGGTCATGTTTTCCATTTTATTTATGGGTATTCAGAGCAGCCTGTTCTCCCCTTCCAAATACGGTCTGATACGGGATATCGGGGGAAAAGAACACATTGCCTACGGCACCGGCAATATGGAAATGGTTTCTTTCCTGGGTATGATCCTGGGAACCATGATGGCTTCTTTTTTTGCCCTTACCGTACCTGCATGGGGACTCGCCGTCCTTTTTATTATTATCGCGACCGCGGGGCTGGTCTGTTCATGGTTCCTCAGAGCTGCAGAAACCCCTCCGGAAGAAAACCGGGAAACGGCACGTCCGGTTTCGTATCTTTTTATAAGCATTCGCAAGGCAAATACTTACAAAGGACTGAACAGCGTTATTCTGGCATTGTCTGTTTTCTGGTTTATCGCAGCCATGATACAGATGACATTACTGGTCTATTGCCGCCGATCCCTTGGAATGAATGATTTTCAAACCGGATTGGTACTTACTTCCGCTGCCGTAGGTACGGGAGCCGGCTGTTTTATATCAGGTATCATTGCAAAAACATGGGACAGAAAGGTTTTCGTTCCGCTATGCGGCACAGGTATCACCCTCCTTTTCTTCTCGGTTTATTTTTTCCCCGTCAAAGGGATCTGGTTTGCATTGCTTTTTTTTATTACCGGCCTGCTTTGCGGTTTGTACAAAGTTCCTTTTGATGCAGAGATTATAAGAAAAGTGCCCGGGCGCAACCTGGGGCACATGCTGGCATATTCCAATCAAATGTCGTTTATCTTTATTCTTGCCGCCTCAGCCGTTTTTGCCATGATCACAAACCACCTGGAAACGAAAACCGTTTTCCTGTTCCTTGGAATTCTTATGGGCGTTACAACCTTATTTGTTATATTTTCTAAGTATCTTTGGAACACAAATCAGGAATAATGGTTTTTGAAGAAGCTCCCATAAAAGGCATATGGATCATTACTCCCCGTGTATTATTGGATGAACGGGGTTACTTTATGGAATCTTTCCACAGGGAGGCGTTTTCCCGGCATATTGGTCCCATAGATTTTGTGCAGGAAAATGAATCCATGTCCCGTTTTGGTGTTACCAGGGGACTTCATTACCAGGAAGATCCGCATGCCCAGTCAAAATATATCCGTGTGGTTGAAGGCGAAATTTTTGATGTAGCCGTAGATATCCGACGGGCATCCCCTACCCGTGGACAGGCTTTTTGCCTGAATCTGAGTGCTGAAAACAAAAAGCAATTATTCATTCCCAGGGGTTTTGCTCATGGTTTTTGCGTTCTTTCACCAAGGGCTGTCGTGCAATACAAAACGGATGTTCCTTACCATCCCGAATCCGAAGGTATTTTTCATATTGGCTCCCCAGCCCTTGCCATTCCCTGGCCTTTGTCTGCCGGTGAAATGATCCTATCGGAAAAAGACACACGGGCATATCCTTTCAGTTTCTGACATAATGCTGATATTGAATAAACATACGTTGCATGACCCGCCTCCGGACGCCGATATCCTTTCCCTGGACGGGATGGTTCTGTGCATAGACAAACCGCTTACATGGACTTCGGCAGATGTGGTCAGAAAGATCCGGTTCCGACTGCAACGTTATTACCAGATAAAAAAGATAAAGGTAGGTCATACGGGAACTCTTGACCCCCTTGCAACAGGACTTATGATCATTTGCGCCGGAAAAGCGACCCGGATTTCAGATACGTTCCAGGCACAGGATAAAGAATATATAGCCGGTATTCAGTTTGGGGCAACTACACCTTCCTTTGACCTGGAACATGAACAGGATGCCACCTACCCGTGGGAACATATTACTGTTAAGGGTCTGGAAGAAAAGTTGCATATTTTTACGGGAGAACAGTTACAGATTCCCCCTGTATATTCTGCAAAAGTCATTGACGGCATCAGAGCTTATGAATACGCCCGGCAGGGTATGGAATCACCGGAAATGAAAAAAAACCTGATCCGGATTGATTCCCTGGAAATCATGGATTATAACGCACCCCTTCTTACTTTACGTATTGCCTGCAGCAAGGGAACCTATATCCGGGCACTCGCCCGCGACCTGGGATTTGCCATGGACAGCGGCGCCCATTTAGTATCTTTGCGCCGTTCCCGTTCGGGATCTTTCGGAGCGGACGAAGCTCTGTCTATAGAAGAATTTGAAAATATTTTCATTTAATTGAAACTTTTTTATTTTTTTTACGTATAATACGTCGTTTATTCTTTATAACGACTGTATGAAGCTTTCTCAATTCAATTTCACTCTTCCTCACGAACTTGTTGCTGCCCATCCCGCCAAAAACCGCGACGAATCACGTATGATGGTGTTACATAAAAAAACCGGAGCTGTCGAGCATCTGGTTTTCAAAGACATTATTAACATCATGCGGGAAAAGGATGTAGTCATTTTCAACAATACCAGGGTTTTTCCGGCCCGTCTCTACGGGAACAAAGAAAAAACAGGGGCGGAAATAGAAGTTTTCCTGCTTAGGGAACTCAACAAAGACCAACGTTTATGGGACGTATTGGTTGACCCCGCCCGGAAGATACGGATAGGAAATAAACTTTATTTCGGAGAAAATGATGCCCTTGTTGCAGAAGTGATTGACAACACCACTTCCCGTGGCAGGACCTTGCGTTTTCTTTGTGACGGAACGTATGATAATTTTAAAACCACTTTGTTCCGACTGGGAGAAATGCCCATTCCAAAATGGATCCGAAAACATGTGGAACCCATTGACGAAGAACGATATCAATCCATTTTTGCAAAAGTGGAAGGAGCGGTCGCAGCACCTGACGGAGCGCTCCATTTCAGCAGGGAGCTGTTAAAACGAATGGAGATCAAGGGCGTAAAAACAACCGAGGTCACCCTGCATATGGGCATGGGGCATTTCAGGGCGGTTGATGTGGAAGACCTGTCTAAACACAAAATGGACTCAGAACCTGTAGTCATTACTGCCGATAGTGCCAATACGATTAACAAAGCGAAAGCTGAAGGAAGACGTATTTTTGCCACCGGGATAGATGTTTTACGCGCTATTGAAACTTCCGTCACAACAAAAAGAGAAATTACCGCTTTTGAAGGGTGGACCAACAAATTCATTTTTCCTCCCTACGATTTCTGTATTCCGGATGCCCTGATCTCGAATTTTCAGCTTCCCCTGTCTACCATGCTCATGTTTGTGGCTGCATTCGGAGGGTATGAAACGGTAATGAACGCCTACCAAACAGCCGTTAAAGAAAACTACCGTTTTGGAGCCTACGGAGATGCCATGTTGATAATATAATTCATTTCCATTATATTTGGGAATGATCTGTGAAGAAGAGGAAATATACAGGTGCGCATTAAGCCTGTGCATGAGGTATGAAGGAGGATTAGCCAGAAGATTGTACGACCATTACGGAAGTGCCGCAGCTGTTTTCAAACAGCCACTTACCGAACTTGTCCGTCATAAAGGATTCCATAGAAGTATTGCCGAAAACCTGCATAAACCTGAGCTTATGAATATGGCTCAAAGGGAATGCCTATGGATGGAAAAGCGGAAAATCAAACCCGTTTTTTTATACGACACGTCTTATCCCCTGCGACTCCGCGAGTGTTGTGACGCACCTTTACTTTTATATGTCGCAGGATCGGCCGATCTGAACCGGGGTCCATTTCTTTCCGTTGTGGGAACAAGATCGGCGACTCTTCACGGAAAAGCCGTATGCAGGGATTTAATCGGCGGATTGAAACACCTGGGCATCAATCCTGTAATTGTGAGCGGATTGGCTTTTGGTATTGACATCACGGCACACCTTGCAGCTCTGGATAGTAACCTGACAACCATTGCGGTATTGCCGGCAGGATTGGATCAGATCTACCCGTCCACTCACCGGAGTATTGCTCTTAACATTACCCGTCAGGGAGCCGTGATCACAGAATTTCCTTCTGAGACACAGGGCAACCGGCATAATTTTCTGCAACGCAACCGCATTATTGCAGGATTGTCGGACGCTACGCTGGTCATTGAATCCAAAAAAGACGGGGGCGCTCTTATCACGGCTCATCTTGCCTGTGATTATTCCCGGGATGTTCTGGCCGTCCCGGGAAGGCCTGAGGATGTTTGTTCAAAAGGTTGTAACGACCTTATAAAAAACAACAAAGCTGCCCTGGTCGCATCTGCTGCAGATATTGCCCGGATGATGCAATGGGAAACAAGCCCGGCAAATACTTGGGCTTATCAACAGGATCTGTTCACGACACTGGATAATTCCGAAAAGCTCGTATATTCACATATTGAAAAGCATGGAGGAGACGTGAATTCCCTGGCAGAATGTCTGCAGCTCCCGTTCCCGCTCCTATCCGCCACATTGACAAAGTTACAGGTGAAAGGACTGATAGAATGCATGGAAAATAACGAATACAGGATTAGATCATGATCGATACCCACGTACATCTCTACGACAGTGCTTTTGATCCCGACCGGGACCAGGTGGTTGAAAGGGCCAAAAATGCAGGGGTAACGCATTGCATTCTGCCGGCCATCGACAAAAGCACCTCAGCGGCCATGCAGGCATGCCTGGAAAGATATCCGGGATTTTGCCACAAAGCCTCGGGGCTTCATCCCACCTCGGTCGGGACGGACTACGGCCTGGAACTCGGCCATGCTTATTCAAAGATGTCCGGCGCTGTCGCGATCGGGGAGATAGGGCTGGATTTCTACTGGTCACGAGAGTTCGCGGGAGAGCAGATCACGGCCTTTGAACAGCAACTGGAATGGGCCAGAGATCTGGACCTTCCTGTCATTATACATTCCAGGTCTGCTTTTCCCGAATTGCTGGCTTCTTTAAAAAAATGTGCTTTCCCCGGTATGCGGGGTGTTTTGCATGCCTGGTCGGGTAGCCTTGAAGTTTTTAAGCAAGCTTGCCGGGCAGGAGATTTTTTAATGGGCATCGGCGGAGTTGTCACTTTTAAAAATGCCCGTCTGGCAGAAATTGTCAGCGCAACCGACCTGGAAAGAATCGTGCTGGAAACCGATGCTCCGTGGTTAACACCCGTACCTTACAGGGGTAAACGAAATGAAAGTGCCTACCTGACTTTCATTGCCGGAAAAATTGCTCATATAAAAGACATCAGCAACGAAAAAGTAATTGGTCAGACTACCCAAAATGCATTATCTTTGTTTTTTTTAAAATGATGAGCAAAGCAGCCATTCTTGTTATTTATACGGGAGGTACCATTGGGATGAAAGCCCATCCGGCTACCGGAGAACTGGTGCCGTTCCGTTTTGAACATGTTTTGGAAGAAGTTCCGGAACTGCAAAAATTTTGCTTCCGGATCGATTCTTATTCTTTTGATCCGATCATTGATTCATCCGATATTTTTCCTGATTTTTGGGTGCGTCTGGCACTGCTGATACGTGAGAAATACGATCAATACAACGGTTTTGTAATTTTGCACGGGACTGATACCATGAGTTATTCCGCATCGGCACTTAGCTTTATGTTGGAGAACCTGGAAAAACCGGTCATTTTCACCGGCAGTCAGTTACCCATAGGATTGCCACGGACTGACGGCAAAGAGAATTTCATATCGGCCGTGGAAATTGCGGCAGGTGTGGACGATCAGGAGCATGCCCTGGTCCCGGAAGTATGCATTTTCTTCCAGGATCAATTATTCAGAGGAAACCGGACCATGAAATACAACGCCGAGGAGTTCCGGGCCTTTCGCTCACCCAATTATCCGCCCCTTGCCGAGGCGGGGATTCACATCAAATACAACCGCAAATACATCCGTTATCCCGATACATGGAACCGTCCCCTGCGGGTACATACACAACTGGGTACCGACGTTGTTGTCTTGAAAATTTTCCCGGGTATTGAACAGAAAGTGGTAGAGGCCATCCTGAATATTTCCGGACTGAGGGTTGTCATACTGGAGACATACGGACAGGGGAACGCCCCTTCTGCTCAATGGCTGCTGAATTTGTTGTCCGGAGCGGTATCCAGGGGGATCGTCATAGTTAACATAACCCAATGTCCGGCGGGGAGTGTATCCATGGATACTTATGCATGCGGTATCAGGCTGAAAGAAGCGGGGGTTCTGTCGGGATATGACATGACAACGGAAGCTGCCGTAACCAAGATTATGTTATTAACAGGTCAATTTTTTGATAATAAAAAAGTTAAAGAACTTCTTTCACAATCTTTAAATGGTGAATTTTAATACATTTGTTTGGAATAAAACTTTTTTCAGTAACTTGCGCTGCTTTTTAATGTGTATTGACAAGGGAGAGGTGGCCGAGTGGTCTAAGGCGCGCGCCTGGAAAGTGCGTAAACTCCAAAAGGGTTTCGCGGGTTCGAATCCCGCCTTCTCCGCAGTTTATTTGTAAACGTTTGACAATTTATAAATTCTTAACTCTAATTATTCAACAGAAATGAAAAAACTTTTCGTATTTTTAGCAGTCCTTGGATTCATAACCATTTCTGCTCAGTACGCAGTCGCACAAACAGCCGCCGCAACAGGTGAAACTGAACAGGTTGAAGTACCCATTCACCAGCAGCTTAAGACCAAATTCATTGAAGGGGGTCCTGCTTTTATGTCAGTGGTACTGCTCTGTTTGATTTTCGGACTAGCACTTGCAATTGAACGTATTATTTACCTTACCCTGGCCGAAACCAATACAGGAAAACTGCTGGACAAAGTGGAAGCAGCCATGAAAGACGGTGGCGTAACTGCTGCCATGGATGTTTGTCGCAATACCCGGGGTCCTGTTGCCAGTATTTTTTACCAAGGGCTTTCCCGTGCCGATGAAGGTTTGGAAGTTGTAGAAAAATCTATTTCATCTTACGGGTCCGTACAGATGAGCCAGTTGGAAAAAGGGCTTTCCTGGATCCAGTTGTTCATTGCCATCGCTCCTATGTTGGGATTTATGGGAACGGTAATCGGGATGATCAGCGCTTTTGACGCCATTGAAGCTGCAGGGGACATTTCTCCCAACATCGTTGCCGGAGGTATCAAGGTTGCTCTTATCACAACAGTAACAGGTCTTATAGTGGCCATTATCCTTCAATTGTTCTACAACTATCTGATATCCAAAATTGACGGCATCGTTATCAAAATGGAAGACGCTTCCATTTCTTTGATGGACATTTTGGTTAAATACGAAAAATAAGCCTTTGCAATGAAGAGAGTTTCAAAAATAACTTTGTGGGTGCTCTTTGCAATCAGTATTGTTCTTACCGTTCTGTATTTTTTGAATACGAAGGGAGCAAACCTGGATGCATGGACATACACCTATCTGAATTGGACATACATCATGATCGGCCTGGCAATTCTTTTGATTATTCTGTTGCCAATACTAACGTTTAAGCAACGTACCGTCAAAGTGAAATCGCTGCTGATCCTTCTGGTGATAGCCGTTGTACTGGTAGGAGGTGCTTACCTTCTTGCACCCGGGACCCCGGTTTCCCTGGCAACCGGAGCCGTAGTGGAAGGGCCTTCTGTCAAATTGACTGATACAGCCCTGTACCTTACATACTTCCTGATAGCATTAGCAGCAATTTCCATTATTGGTGGTTCTGTCTATAATGCCCTGAAGAAAAACTAATCTAGTAAACTTTAATTATTATGGCAAAACCAGCAGGTGACATTAATGCAGGCTCAATGGCAGACATCGCTTTCCTGCTGCTTATATTCTTCCTGGTAACAACCACTATGGATGTTGAAACCGGTATTCAACGCCGGCTTCCGCCTATGCCTGATGAGAATCAGCAGGCAGAAGTTGAACAGATCAACAAGAGGAATATAATGGT
>JBAZHT010000057.1:0-11108 GCA_041652255.1 Bacteroidales bacterium | reverse complement strand
ATCCCCCTCGCCGCTGAGCATGCTTTTGAGCTCTTCCTGCTCGATCCAGTTCAGCACCTTATCCGTCTGGCAGTCAAGTTCCTCCTGCGAAGCATCCAACTCGGCAAGCACCTGCAGATCCTCCAGACCTTCGCGGATGCGGTAATAAGCATCCAGTGACGATTTCAGGCCGGATTGTTTTTTAAGGATCGCCTCCGCCTCTTTGGGATTGTTCCAGAAATCCGGCTGCTGTGACTGTTCGGACAGCGATTTCCATTCTTTTTCGCGGGTTTCTACCTCAAAGAAACCTCCTCAACCGTTGCCCGCGTTGCAACAGGTTTTTATAATTATCTACGGAATATATCATAATACTGCAAATTTAAGTTTTTAATTGCTTTCTCCTATGCTTCCAGTCCGGAAGTTCCCGCTCCAGCAAGGCATAAAACCCTTTGCCGTGATCCGGGTGGATCAGATGGCACAATTCGTGAACGATCACATATTCCAGGCATGGATCGGGTTTAAAAATAAGCTTGAGATTGAGGGTGATCCTTCCGGTAGCAGACGAACAGCTTCCCCAGCGCGTGTTCATGGTACGGATGGTCCATTTCTTAGGTTCAACTCCGTAGTTCTTTTTAAAGTGTTCCACCCAGGGAGCGGCCATGTCCAGAAATTTTGACGATGCTTCTTTCCTCAGCAGGGCCAGTTCTGATTTATCAGAAGGAAGCACGGGTTCTTTTTCAAGGGCTTGTTGCCTGGCTTGTATCCAGGTCGCTTTTGAGGATACTACGCGAATTACTTCACGTGAGCTGATCCAGAAGGGAGCCCTCACATGCACCGATCCGTCTTTTCTGACGGTTATTCCCAACGATCTTCGGGTACTTTTATACAATGTAAAGACAATGTCCCCGGCTTTACAGATCCCCATAAGAAAAAAAAGCTGCCTTCGTACGAGACAGCCTTATTATTAAGGTACTGATCAGTAATGTTTAGCGAAAAATTAAGCTGCTCCTCCGCCTGTTATTACAAAAGTAAAGATGCCTTGGAAAATGTCCCAAATATGGTTCAGAACTACAAAGAGGTCATCTGCCCATGCTCCGGCACTTCCAAAAAGTAAATTCCAGATCTCGCCTAACAGATCATAAATTGGCTGCAATGTGATGTCTAAAATTGTCATAACAATATTATTTAAGTGTAGTAATTAAATGGCTTAATTTCTAAAGCACAAATATAACAAGAATTTCAATTATGCAAAAAATATTTGATTAGTTTTCATTTTTTTAATGTTTCCAAAACCCTCAGTACCTGCCAGTAATTATAACCTTTACTTAAACCGAAACTAACCAGTCTGGCACGTCGTTTAAGCGGATCCGTTTCCTTTATGGTTTTTTCTTTCTTATTGAGTGCTTCCTTTAACCGGACCACAAAAAACTCCTCATCTAGCTGATAAAGAGCGCTTTCGATAATTTCTTGTGGAATTTTTTTCATTTTTAGCATACCGGATATCTTCCTCGGCCCCCATCCCTGCAGCCGGCTTTTATCGTGCACATATGCCTTAGTATAACGCACTTCGTCAATGAATCCGTCTTTCTCCAGAGCCTGCAAAATATTATTAATATCTTCGGACGTTATTTCCTTCTGCTGTAGTTTTTTTTGAATATCTGCCCTGCATTTCTCCCCCCGGCTGCACAATGCCTGCATCCGTCCCAGGTGTTTGTTGAAGGCTTCCTGTTCCATCATTCATTTTTTTTCGTTACGCTCAGCATGCCGCACGCCGCCAGGATATCCTGTCCCCGGGAAGCCCGTACGGTAGTTATCAGGCCGGCCTTGTTCAATCGTGCCAGAAAAACATTCACGGCCGGTTCTTTTGATGGCTGCATGGAAAAGCCCGGTATGGGATGAAAACGTATAAGATTCACCCGGCAATCCATTCCCCGTAATAGTTGCAGCAAGGCCGCTGCATGCCGTTGTGTGTCGTTCCATCCGTCAAAAAGTATGTATTCAAAGCTTAGCCTTCGTTGCCCGCTGAAATCGTACTCTCTCAGTTTCCGGATAATTTTACTTACCGGGTATGCCTTTTGTATGGGCATAAGTTGCTCCCGTTCTGCATCAAAGGGATTGTGCAGACTTACGGCCAGATGTGCCTGTGTACGTTCCATAAACGAATCCAGCACCGGCAGGATCCCAGATGTGGAAACCGTTATGCGCCGGGGACTCCAGGCAAAGCCCCAGGAAGAGGTAAAGATCTCCAGGGATCGTAATACTTCCGTCCAGTTGTCCAGCGGCTCTCCCATACCCATATACACCACATTGGTCAGTTGTCCGGTTTCCTGAACATTCAGGTACTGACTTACGATCTCCCCGGCACTCAACTGTCCCTGGAAACCCATACGGGCGGTCATGCAGAAAGCACATCCCAGCCGGCATCCCGCCTGAGAAGACAAACACAGGGTTGCCCTATCCTGTTCCGGGATCATCACGGCTTCAATTCCGGTATGAGAACCCGCTGCCGTAGGGAACAGGTATTTTTTTGTACCGTCGGCAGACTCCTGTACCTCTGAAGGCAGCCATCCTCCCACCTGGTATTTTTCGGAAAGTTTTTCCCTGGCCGCTTTGGGCAAATTGGTCATTTCCTCTATATTCCGGACTTTGTTCTGATAGATCCAACGGGCTATCTGGCCTGCAGAAAAAGAAGGCATACCATAGGAATCCGTAATTTGACGCAACTCATCTGGATTTTTTCCCAACAACCATTCTTTCATGCTTCAAAGATAGGGTATTTTGTCCGTGAATTTGTATATTTGTTGTCTAATCATTAATCAAAATATCATGGCAAAAGTAAGTGCAGAAGAAGTAAAAGGAGGAGCAGCCGTAAACCCGGAAAAATTCAAAGCGCTCCAGGCAACCCTGGATAAGATCGAAAAAGATTTCGGGAAAGGAACAATTATGAAACTGGGCGATCAGCCCAAATGGGACGTATCGGTGATCCCGTCGGGATCAATCGGTCTGGATTACGCGCTGGGAATAGGCGGTTATCCCAGGGGTCGTGTTGTGGAAATTTACGGACCTGAATCGAGCGGGAAGACCACTTTAGCCATTCACGCAATTGCCGAGGCCCAGAAACTGGGCGGGATCGCAGCCATCATTGATGCCGAACATGCTTTTGACCGCAATTATGCGCAGCAGTTGGGAGTCAATGTGGACACCCTGCTGATATCACAACCCGATAACGGGGAACAGGCCCTGGAAGTGGCCGACCACCTTATCCGCTCCGGAGCCATAGACATCGTGGTCATTGACTCTGTGGCAGCGCTGACTCCCAAAGCCGAGATAGAAGGTGAGATGGGAGATTCCAAAATGGGACTCCAGGCCAGGCTCATGTCACAGGCCCTTAGGAAATTAACAGCGAACATCAGTCGGACCAACACAACCTGTGTATTTATCAACCAGTTAAGGGAAAAGATCGGCATTATGTTCGGAAATCCGGAAACGACTACCGGAGGAAACGCACTTAAATTCTATGCTACCATACGTATTGACGTCAGACGTACCACACAGCTTAAAGACGGCGATGATGCCACCGGAAATCACGTGCGTGTGAAAGTGGTAAAAAATAAAATGGCTCCGCCGTTTAAAAAAGCCGAGTTTGACATCATGTTCGGGGAAGGCATCTCTCTTACCGGAGAGATCATTGACATGGGAGTTGATCTGAACATCATTAAGAAAAGCGGATCGTGGTTCAGCTACGGCGAAACAAAGATCGGACAGGGACGTGATGCGGTCCGGCAAATGCTCAAAGACAATCCCGAATTGAAAGAAGAGATCGAAGAAAAAGTACGCAAAGCCCTCAGGGAACAAAAACAAGGTCTCTGATCAGGCCGGTGTCATGGACAGATCGGCCAGTACTATGGCCGTAACAGCTTCTGCCACAACCGGCACCCGTAAAGCAAAACATGCATCGTGACGACCGCGGCCTCCCACGGTAGGAGTGGGTTTTACAGCTATCTGGAACGATACCGGATCCCCGTTGGATATGCCCCCGGCAATTCCTCCTATATGCGGGTTTTGGGATCCTGTGAGCAATGTTTCGTCAAAACCCAGCCCGAATGTTATGCCTTTTATGCCCGGAATGGCAAAAACGGCATGTGATAACAACGATTCCAGGGAATCAAAAAAAGGATTTCCCAATCCTGCAGGAAGGCCGTTTACCTCGCAGGAAATCACTGCACCCAGCGAATCACCTTTATCTACCGTTTGCCCGAGCATGGCACTTACTTTTTCCGATAAAGGCCGGTCTTTGATCACGGGGATCCCTCCAACCTGTGAAAGGTATGCTTTTATGTTCAGGGAAGTGTATTTTCGTTCCAGGATCTTTTTGGCTATTACGCCCGCTGCTACCAGGGGCAATGTCAGGCGGCCTGAAAAATGTCCTCCCCCGCGCGGATCCTGGAATCCTTTAAACTTTACATCCCCGGTATAATCGGCCGTACCTGGCCTGAAAGGCATTTTGCCTGCAGGATCTGTTTCGTCAGACGGCAGGTATTCCTGCGGACGGGCATCCCGGTTCATAAAGGTTATACATACAGGACTGCCGGATGTGAAATTTCTGTATACACCGCTTTTTATCAGGGGTTCGTCGGTTTCCCTGCGTTTTGTGGTTCCGGTTGCCCCGCTTTTACGACGGGCAATGTCTTCCATGAAATCTGCCTCTGACAAAAGGATCCCCGGGGGAACACCGTCAATGAGGACGCCTACCTCAGGTCCGTGGGATTCGCCAAATACGGCGACTCTGAAATTTCTTCCAAAAGCATTCATTCTACAGGTTTTGTTACTTTTTCCAATTCCACCCAGAAATCAGGGAACGATTTTGAAACGGTATGCTTGCCTTCAATCTCTATGGGTTTTTCCGCCCCCAGGGCAGCTATTGCCAAGGACATGGCTATGCGGTTGTCTCCCCGGGCAGAAATGGAAGCCCCTCCGGGCAGGACCCCGCCTTCTATGATCATATTATTCCCTTCCAGCTTTATATTGGCCCCTACTTTTGAATATTCTTCCAGTAAAGCCAGCGCACGGTTTGATTCCTTGTGGAAAAGACGGTCAATGCCGTTAATGCTGGTAGTTCCCCGGCAATGTACAGCCAATGCCACCAAAGGAGGAAACAAATCCGGGCACTTTCGTGCATCAAACTCAAATCCCTGCAAATTATCCGTTTTGTATACTTTCAATAGATTTCCGGCTCCCCATGCCCACGATCCGCCTGCCCTCCCAATTGCTTCCAGAATGGCCTTGTCGGCCTGTAAACTGTTTTTCCACAGGGGACCTATCCGAAGATCGCCAAAGAGGGAAGCCCCTACAATAAAATTCGCACCTCCGCTCCAGTCTCCTTCAATGGCTATCTTTCTGGCCCGGTATGTCTGCCGGCCGGGTATATGAAAAACCTTGTAATTATCGTGTGTTGCACGAACCCCGAAGGATTCCATAACATCCAGCGTCAGATCAATATAAGGCTGGCTGGCCAGGTGTTCCACTTCCAGGATGGAATCTTTTTCAGCCAGAGGCAGGGCCATTAGCAAACCGCTCAGAAACTGGGAGCTTCCCCCTGCATTGACTTTGTATTTTCCCCCCCGCAAAGGACCCTGAACCAGCAATATGGGACGGGAAAGGCTGAGTGACTGATCCCGTGTCTCCCACCGTCCCGTTTCCTTCAGATTCTCCATAATAGATAAGGTGGGCAAGGTGTTCAGGCTTTCACACCAGCATCCGAGTTCCCGCAAACCTTCTATCACAAAATCAATGGGTCTTGTTATAAGCGTTGTACGACCCCGTAAACAATAGATGTAAGAAGACAAGGCCAGTATGGGTGCAAACATTCTTAAAGCCAGTGCTGATTCCCCGCAATCCAGCTGTCGCCGGGAATGGTCCCGGCCGGGAGGAGCGGCATGCGGCCAGATATCTTTTTTCGCAAACTGCGGTCCCACAGAACGTACCACCCGGTAAGCAGCCTGAACGTCTTCACAAACCTGTGTTCCGTCTTTTGGCCATGCTCCTTTCAGTGAAGTTTCCCGTCCGGCCAGAAAAATAGCAGCCAAAGCCCTTATGCTCATGCTTTTAGACGGGGGCAAGGAAACTTTTCCCTTCAAACGACCTTTGGATATTGTTATCATGTCTCAAGTATAGATATACAAAGATAACATTTACCTAAAAAAGACTAACTTTGTGAGTTGAATTTTGAACCTCCCATGCTTATGAAAACTGTTCTGAGCGGCATACGTTCCACCGGCCACCTGCACCTGGGTAATTATTTTGGAGCACTTCGTAATTTCACCCAATTGCAACACCAGGCCAAATGTTATTTTTTTATTGCCGATCTGCATTCCCTGACCACCCATCCCAACCCGGAAGATTTTCATTCCAATGTCCGGATCATCCTTTCCGAGTACCTGGCTTCCGGCCTGGATCCGGAAAAATCAACGTTGTTCGTGCAAAGCAGTGTTCCGGAGGTCAGTGAACTGTTTGTTCTGTTAAACATGTTAACCTACAAAGGAGAACTGGAGCGTACGGCATCGTTTAAAGACAAAGTCAGGCAAAATCCCCGGAATGTAAACGCAGGCCTGTTGACTTACCCCGTCCTTATGGCGGCCGATATACTGATCCACCGGGCCGACTGGGTCCCCGTGGGGAAAGACCAGGAACAGCATCTGGAGATCACCCGCCTGCTGGCACGAAGATTCAATAAAGTATACGATGCCAATGTTTTTCCCGAACCGGAAGCCTACAACTTCGGAGGCAATCTTGTGAAGATCCCGGGATTGGACGGATCGGGGAAAATGGGAAAAAGCGAAGGCAACGGCATATACCTGGTTGACGATCAAAAAACCATTACCAAAAAAGTAATGCGGGCAGTTACCGACAGCGGGCCTACAGCTCCCGGAAGTGCCATGAGTCCGGAAATCGCCAACCTGTTCACCATTCTTTCAGTTGTATCGGAACCTCAGACGGTAACCTTTTTCAAAGATCAATTCAACAACTGCACGATCCGTTACGGAGACCTGAAAAAACAGCTTGCTGCCGATATATGCAAACACACTTTGCCCATAAAAGAAAGAATTGAAGAAATTTACCATGACGACTCTTATTTAAAATACGTCATAGAAAAAGGGACGGCGGAAGCCAGGGCCTCAGCTCAGGCCACAATGACACGGGTTCGTGAAGCGGTAGGATTCAAAACATTCTGATGATAGATCAGGCCACCATAGAACGTATTTTGGAAGCGGCTCCTATAGAGACAGTCATAGGAGAATACGTCAACCTGAAACAGCGTGGGGCCAACTACGTTGCCTGCTGCCCTTTTCACAACGAAAAAACACCTTCATTCACGGTTTCGCCGTCAAAGGGTATATTCAAATGTTTTGGCTGTGGCAAAGCAGGGAACGTGATCCGTTTTATTATGGAACACGAGCAGCTTTCTTACGTGGAAGCCTTGAAGTTTCTGGGAAATAAATTCAACATTCCCATTCAGGACAAGGAAGAGACCCCCGGGGAAACAGAAACCCGGCTAAGACGCGACAGCATGATGATTGTCAACGGATATGCCCAGGAGTTTTATTCCAGGTACCTGTGGGAAGAATCGGCCGGACGAGACGTCGGATTGAGCTACCTTCAGGAACGGGGTTTAACAGAAACAATTATCCGTCAGTTTCAACTGGGTTTTGCCCCTCCGGGAAAAAACGTGTTCACCCGGGCTGCTTTGGATTCCGGGTACAAACAGGATTTGCTCACAGCCACCGGGCTGACCGTGCACTATCCTGCCCAGGACAATAAACCGGAAGTGTTGCATGACCGTTTCCAGGACCGGGTGATGTTTCCCATTCATTCCCTGAGTGGCCGGATCATAGGTTTTGGCGGAAGGACCCTGAGAAATGACAGACAGACGGCAAAATACCTGAATTCTCCCGAAAGTGAGATATACAAAAAAAGCCGGTCGTTGTACGGCATCTACTTTGCCAAACAACACATAACCAAATTGCAAAAATGCTATTTGGTTGAAGGTTATACAGATGTGATCTCACTATTCCAGGCCGGGATCAGGAATGTGGTCGCCTCTTCTGGGACCTCCCTGACCGGAGAACAGATTCGTCTTATTAAAAGGTTTACACAACATGTCACGGTTCTTTATGACGGAGATGACGCCGGGATAAAGGCATCCCTGCGAGGCATTGACATGCTGCTGGAAGAGGGATTGCAGGTGAAAGTGGTAAGATTCCCGGAAGGGGAAGATCCGGATTCATATGCCCGCTCCCACAACGCCCGTGAAACGATCGATTTCCTTGAAAATAACGAGACGGATTTTATTCATTTCAAGATCGCGCTGATGGCTGGGGAAATGAAAGACCCTCTAAAAAGGTCGTCTCTGATCCGGGAGGTCATTGCCAGTATTGCCGTAGTACCCGATGCGATCACCAGAACGGTATATATTGAAGAATGCAGCCGTCACCTGGACATTGAAGAAATGATACTGACCCGTGAAGTCAGCCGGATTCGCCAAAAAAGAAAAGAACAGGGAAGCTATTCTGCCAAACCCGGTATCAGGCCTATTCAGAGTCCGGTTCCGCAAGAAGAAGCACAGACGCAACCGGGTGCCCCCGGCAAAGACGATCTGAACCGGTGTGAAAAGGACATCTTGTATTACGTGATAAAATTCGGACAGACCGCAATGGATGACATTACAGTCTTTGATTATATAGATAATGCGTTGGCAGAAGATGAACTCGAGTTCAGGGATCCTTTTTATGACCGGATATACAAAGAATACAAAGGTCTGAGCGGAGACGACACATCCCGCAGAAAGCATTTCATAAACCATCCGGATCCTGATGTGTCCCAACACATATTGGACCTGCTGAACAATCCCCATCCCATCAACCTGAAAGTTCTCAGGGACAGCCTGCCCCTTGAGGAATCACTTCTGAAAGAGCATGTGACAAAATCGGTTCTTGTCTACAAACTGAACATCGTTTCCGGAACCTGTTCCAAACTGACACGTAACCTTCAGCAGGCACAAATGCTGGGAGAAGAAGAAAATATCCAAAAGATCATGAAAGACCTCATGGTTATGATGGATGTGAGAAATTCCTTTGCCAAAGAATTGAATCGACTGAATTAAAAAAACCGACATACTGTTATGCAGAAAGAATACAAACGTTACCTGATCACATCAGCCCTGCCTTATGCCAACGGCCCCCTTCATATTGGACACCTTGCCGGTGTATATATCCCGGCAGATATCTATGCCAGATACATGCGTCTTCGGGGACGTAATGTCTGTTTCGTAGGCGGTTCGGATGAACATGGGGTTCCCATTACCATAAAAGCCAGACAAATGGGAATTACGCCGCAGGACATTGTAGACAAATACCATACACAGATCAAAGAATCGTTCCGGCGACTGGGCATCTCATTTGATGTCTATTCACGGACTACTTCAAAGATACATCACAAAACGGCAGCGGATTTTTTCAGGAAACTATATGATGAAGGTAAATTTCTGGAAAAAGAAACGGAACAGTTTTATGACCCGGAAGCCAAAACATTTCTGGCAGACAGGTATATCGTGGGAACCTGCCCTCGTTGTGGTCATCCCGACGCATACGGAGATCAGTGCGAAAAATGCGGATCCACCATGTCTCCCGATGAATTGATCAATCCTCACTCTTCCATAAGCGGAAGCATTCCTGAAAAAAGAAAAACCAAACACTGGTACCTGCCCCTGGATCAATACGAACCCTGGCTGAAAGAATGGATCCTTGAAAATCATAAAGAATGGAAGCCCAATGTATACGGACAATGCAAATCCTGGCTGGACAACGGGTTACAACCCAGAGCCGTCAGCCGCGATCTGGACTGGGGCGTTCCCGTTCCAGTGGAAGGAGCCGAAGGAAAAGTGCTGTATGTATGGTTTGATGCTCCTATCGGTTATATTTCCAACACCATAGAATTGTTTCCGGATTCCTGGGAAACCTGGTGGAAAAGCGAAGACACCAAGATGGTCCATTTCATTGGTAAAGACAACATTGTATTCCATTGCATAGTTTTTCCATCCATGCTAAAAGCGCACGGCGGTTATATCCTGCCGGAAAATGTCCCTGCTAACGAATTTCTAAACCTGGAAGGCGAAAAGATCTCCACATCACGTAACTGGGCCGTATGGCTCCATGAGTACCTGGATGAATTCCCGGATGAGCAGGATGTTTTGCGTTATACCCTGTGTGCCACAACACCGGAAACAAAGGACAATGATTTTACGTGGAAAGAATTCCAGGCCAGGAACAACAATGAACTGGTAGCCATACTGGGTAATTTTGTAAACCGGGCTGTTGTACTTACACATAAATATTTCAACGGAACCGTGCCCCAAAAAGCCGGAATGACTGCATTTGATACTGAAATGATTGAGACAATTCCGGGAATCCAAAAAGCGCTGGAAGACCACCTGGAACATTACCGTTTCCGGGATTCACTTAAGGAAGCCATGAACCTGGCCCGTTTGGGAAACAAGTACCTGGCCGATACAGAGCCGTGGAAAGTGTCCAAAACAGATATGGAGCGGGCAGGTACGATCCTGAACATATCCTTACAGATCTGTGCCAGCCTGACCATAGCCCTGGAACCTTTTCTTCCTTTTACAACGGATAAACTAAGACATATTCTCAACATCCCCGTGCCACTGCCCTGGTCTGCTTTCGGTGACAGGGACCTCATGACTGCCGGACATACTTTGAACGAACCGGTGTTATTGTTTCGAAAAATTGAAGATGTAGAAGTAGAAACTCAGGTGGCAAAACTGAAAAAACCGGTCAAAAAGGACATCTCACCCGCATTACCTTCTTGCACTATAGACGATTTTTCAAAAATGGATATCCGGGTTGCGACGGTCCTGCAGGCAGAAAGGGTTCCCAAGACGGACAAATTGTTGAAACTTACCATTGATACAGGACTGGATCAACGGGTGATCGTATCCGGCATAGCAGAATACTACCGACCGGAAGATATGACCGGACGCCAGATTTGTATCCTTGCCAACCTGTTACCAAGGAAGATAAGGGGCATAGAATCTCAAGGCATGATCCTGATGG
>JBAZHT010000056.1:0-11305 GCA_041652255.1 Bacteroidales bacterium | reverse complement strand
GCCACAGCCACCCCGACCATTACGGCTTGCTACCCGCCCTGCCCAAGGGCACTCCGGTATTCATGAGTGCCGGGACCAGGATCCTTCTGGCATCCAACCCGTTCAACGGCATAAACGTAGAGGATTATACCATCATCACCTTTGCGAACAGGCAGCCGTTCACTTTTCGCGACATCACCGTCACTGCCTACGATGTGGATCACTCGGCCTATGGCGCGTGCGCCTTCTGTTTCCAGGCAGAAGGAAAGTCTGTCCTGTACACCGGGGACATCAGGCTGCACGGACGGAAGGGCGTGCTTTACAAGATGCTCCCACAGCACGTGGATTGCCTCTTTCTGGAAGGAACTAACGTGCGCGTGGAAGAAGGCACCAACCTTCCACAAAACACTATTTGCGTAAGGGAAACAGCGCTGACTGCGAAATTTGCCGCTGCATTCACAAAAGACACAGCACTCACAAAAGACCCTGCATTAGCAAAAGACACAGCATCCGCAAAAGCGGCGGAGAGTTTGCACCTGGTGTGGTGCTCGGGCCAGAATATTGACCGGATAGTCACACTCTACAAGGCCTGCCTGCTGAGCGGCCGGCAGCTGGTGGTGGATCCTTACACGGCTGTTGTTCTGGACGAGGTGGCAAAACTCAGTCCGAAAATACCGAACGTGCTGGGATTCAATAGCGTGAAAGTCTATTATCCCCGGAGGCTCACCACCTGCCTTAACAAGAAATGCGGTTCCAGGTACACCACTTACCTGCAGCCCCGGGTCAACAAGATCACCTACAAGGATATCAATGCTAATCCCGGAGCCTACGTGATGATCGTACGCGAATCCACCCTGGACTACATCAAGCGCTTGTCTGTGCCTTCCATGCGCTTCACTATATCAATGTGGCGGGGGTACTGGGACGAAAATAGTTCCAAAACCGCGAAATTCCGGGAATGGATCGAAACGCATTGCGACATCACCGAGGATATCCACACCAGCGGCCACGCCGACGTGAACGGCCTAAAACGCATTGTGGAACATGTTCAGCCTAAGGGAATTATCCCAATCCACACGGAAAATGCAAAACTTTTTTCCAAAATAACCGGAAATACGACCCCCGTTTTCGTATTAAGTAACAACGCCACTTTTGAAATCTAACCCAACACTTATGGAAACAAAATACTTCAACCAAACACTACGCAAGCTCGTTTATGAAGGCGCTGCCAGGCGCTACAAGGACCTTACCCCCTCCATAGTGAGCAGGATAGAAACCGAGGTGTACACCCTCTGCGAGCAGGGCGGGGCCAAGACCTTTGTCCTGTGGGCCAACCTTGTTGACGAGATCTGGGATAGCGGGATGATAATGGGGCTGGGCTTCGGGGCCGCTCCCGGCTCCCTGGTGAACTACTGCCTGGCCATCACCCACGTGGATCTCCTTAAATACAACTTGCTGTTTGAGCGCTTCTTTGACCCCACACCCGGTAAACGCTGGAGGTAATCCTGGATGTTGAAAATGACTACGTAGAAACCGTAACCCGGCTTATTGCTGATATGCGCCAGGAAGAGGACAGTTCCATCAAACTGTGTGAAAGCAGCTCCCTGGCGTGTATCCCGCATAGGGCTTTGATCAATGACTTGTACTGTATCACAGCGCAGCCCACGGATGTAAAGACCTGGGAGATGATACAGGCCGGTGATACCGAGGGATGTTACAGGTTGGGGAGCCCTATCGCCAGGGAGTACCTGACCTTCATCAAACCTTCCGACATCTTTGAGCTGACGGCCCTGGAAGCCATGCTGCGCCCCGGCAACATGGAACTCCTTCCCTAATACCGCGAGGCAAAGCAACAGAACCGGGTCTGGAAATGCGGGATCGGGGCGGTTGACAAGCTCCTTGCCGAGACTTACGGCCTGATTCTCTACCAGGAACAGTTGATGATGATTGCCGCTTTGGTGGGGAATTACCCTCCGTTTGGGACGCTTCCCTTCATGCGCACCATCTTCCACGGCACAAAGGACAACGCGCTGGCTGCCTGCAGGGAGGAATTCTTGGCCTCGGCCAGGGACAACGGCTACGATGAACAAAAAGTGCAGGCACTGTGGGAGCGGATGGAACGGTTCGGGCCCTGCACCTTCAACAAATCGCACGCCGTCTGCAGCGCCCTCACTTCCTATTATTGCTCCTATGTGAAGGCACACGCGGACGATGATTGATGGTCACTTACCGAGCGAGGCCTGGATGGCGGCGCAAGTGTTGCACAGCAGGAAGTAGTTCGCGATGATGTCGTCCCCCGGCTTAACCTCGTGCCATTGGGGCTTCATGACTTCAGGTTTGTAAAACACATCGTATTTACTGTAAAGCGCTTCACCGCAGAGTTCGCAACGCTCACCTTTTGAAATTTTTATGGCTTCATTCAGTATCGTATTCGGTTCACAGATATGGCCTTTGGCGTTGAAGATATGCCCATCCATAACCTTTTTTGGAAGCATTTCATACTGGAAGAATAAGTTTAAAAGGGAGGTGATAGCGGATGCAAGACCCTATGTGATTCTTGCGCCAAATGGTCCCGTAATGCTGGTATATGATGTGTTTGATACAGTAGGCAAAGATACTCCGAAGGATTTTTTGGATAAGGGATTGGTGTTACCAGGAACCAAAAATACAGTGAAAATGGGAATTTCCCGAAATCACTGCACTTCTTGTTCCTGTTTACAACGTCACGTTTTGACGTTCGGGACAATTATTTTTCGCACATTAATGGAATTTATTTTATTTTTTCCCCGATGCTTATAAGAAAATGAACCCCAACCCACATTGCACACATTTGCAAATCGCAACAGCTGACACGCAAACCTGCAAAAGAGTACAACCGACCGGAGGGAGTTCACGAACACCCAAAAAACAAAACATAATGTGAGTAATCTTCCCAGCCCACCCATCACTATTAAGGTACGATTTTACATTTCTTGTTATAGGTGAAAAAAAAATATTTATTTTTGTACCGTAAAACAAATTTAGTACAAAAAAGACATGAGCGTTGATAATACCAAAGAATCAATTTTAAGTGTTGCGGATAAGCTTTTCAGTCGCTTTGGATTTCACAAAACCTCAATGGATGAAATCGCTAAAATTGCGAGGAAAGCCAAAGGTTCCTTATACTATCATTTTGCGAGCAAGGAGGATTTATACAGAGAGGTAGTATCAATAGAAATGATAAACCTGAAAAATCAGTTGTCTGTTATTGTTAATAATCCTGATTTGACTTCTTCTGAAAAGGTAAAAAAATATTTCGTTGAAAGGATGGATATTCTAAATACTGCTGCGAATTATCATGAAACGCTCAAAGCTGATTTTTTTGAACATTTTCATTTTATTGATGATCTACGGACCGAACTGGATAAATGGGAAAAAGAAAACCTGAAAAAAATAATACTGCAAGGTGCTGAAAAAGGCGAATTTACAATAATTGGAGATATTGATGTTCTGTTAGACGTATTCATTATGGTTATAAAAGGGCTTGAGATACCTTTTTTTCTACAAAACAAATATGTGAAATACGCTCAGCATTTTGAAGGTTTAATTGGAATACTCACAAAAGGATTGTCTGTATAATTTTTTTGCACCAAAACTGACTATAAAACAAATTAAGTATAAATAATAATAAAACAACAAAATATGAACAGATTCGCAGAAGGCATAGTAAAATTTAAATGGCTGATAATTATCGCTGTTACAGGATTAACCGTATTCTTTAGTTATCAGGCAAAAGACTTGCATATAAACGCTGATATAATAAGCTCTTTACCCGATGACGACCCTGCTGCCCGATTGTACAAGGAGATAGGCACACAATTTGGCGGAAACGATATGGGAATGATTGTTTTGGAAACCGATGATGTTTTTAAAGCAGAAGTCATTCAGCATATAAAGCAAATTACTGACAGCCTTAAATATACCAATGGTGTTTCAACCGTTACAAGCTTAACCAACATTCTCGATATCAAAAGCTCTGAATGGGGTATTGAAATAGGCAAGCTGGTTGACGAGTATGATTTGCCGGTTGAGCAATCGCAGTTAGACAGCCTAAAAAAATATGTTTTCTCTAAAGAGATGTACAAAGGAGCTGTTGTATCAGAGGATGGGACGGCAACTGCAATTATGTTTACACTTCTTCCTGACGAGGATAAACAGGCTGTTGCAAAAGAAATTAAGGATAAAATAGAAGCACTGGATTTGCCCGAAACAATTTACTTTGGTGGGCTGCCCATGATGATGAACGACATTAACGATTTGATTGTTTCGGATATTATTTGGCTTATTCCCATTGTTTTCCTCGTAATAGCCATTATTTTATTGTTGAGTTTCAAATCTTTCAGAGGGGTATTGTTGCCGTTACTCATAGCAGGCATAGCCGTTATATGGACAATGGGTTTAATGGCATTAACCGGGTACGAACTGACCATCATTTCAAATATAATTCCGGTAGTGCTACTTGCTGTGGGAAGTGCTTACACAATTCATGTACTCAATAGTATTAACCACAATAAACATACAGACAGAAAACAGGCATTAGTTCAAGCTCTTGGATATATTCTGGTTCCGGTAATATTGGCAGCAGTAACCACGGCTATTGGGTTTGTGTCATTTGTTTTTGGGGCGTACCTCACCATGATAAAAGATTTCGGGATATTTACTGCGGTGGGTACACTAATCGCTTTAATACTATCTCTGTTTTTTGTTCCCGCACTTATTTCGGGTTTATCAATGTACAGAAAAAAGGCAGTTACCGAAAACGAAGAAAAGCAAACCCTATTAACACACAAAATTCTGCTGCCCTTAGTTAATTTTCTGTTTAAACATCCCAAATATACACTAACAGGCTGGGGAGTTCTGCTCATGCTATGCATTGGTGGCATAACGCTGATAAAAACCAGTGTAAACATGGCCGACTATTTTAAGAAAGATAATCCAACAAGGGTTGCGGAGGATGTTATGCAGAAAAAATTTGGCGGCTCGTTACCGGTATTTGTTGTTTTTGAAGGAGATATGCAAAACCCCGAGGTACTAAAGATGATGATTCGTACCGAACATTTCATGAAGGAAGACCCGAATATTGAAATTACACAGTCGGTAGCAGACCTGATTGAACAAATGAACGATGCCATGGGCGAGGGTAAAAAAATTCCCGACGACAAGGCAAAAATAGAACAATTATGGTTTTTGCTCGATGGCCAGGAGGTTATGCCCCAACTCGTAAATGATGACCTAAGCAAAGGAATTATTCAATCGAAATTTGCATCGGTTGATAGTAAAGATATTGAAGTGTTTACTGCAAAAATGACCCGTTTCATAGAGGAGAACCCGAACGAACACTGCAATATTGAATTGACCGGCATGCCGTCTGTGTATGTTAAGCTCAACAGTAGTTTGATAAATAGCCAGTATAACAGCTTGTTGATAGCCATTTTTATGGTTGTATTAATTGTAGGCTTGATGTTGCGCTCCGCAACAAAAGGGATTTTTGCTGCCATACCCGTTGTTGCCACTATTATTGTGTTATTCGGGTTTATGGGGATAACCGGTATCCCCCTCGATATTGCTACCGTACTAGTGGCCAGCATTGCTTTGGGTATCGGCATCGATTATTCCATCCATGTAATTACCGGTTTCAACAAGCATTTGATAAGCCACGGAAATGCTGAAAAAGCCATAGAAGAAACCATATTGCTTAGTGGGAAGGCTGTAATTATCAATGTTATATCGGTATCAGCCGGATTTTTAATCCTTCTGTTTTCCCAAATCGTGCCCTTGCAAAACTTTGGGTTACTGATTGCCATAAGCATGTTTGGTTCCGGGTTTGGGGCTTTAACGCTATTACCGGTTATTTTAATCCTTGTGAACCGAAAACGTAAAATAATAGCAAAGAATCATTAACAATTAAAAATAAAAAGTATGAAATCAAGAATTCAAACAGCGGTAATGACCGCTATTATAGTAGCAGCAGGTATTTTTTCTGCCAATGCGCAAGACGCAAGTACCATCCTAAAAAAAATGGACGATGTGATGTACTCACCCAAAGACATGACAGGGAAAAATAAAATTATTCTGATTGACAAAAACGGGAAAGAGGAAATCCGTGAAGCCACAGTACAACAGAAAGGGAACGATAAACGTATGTTTCGATTCACCTCACCGGCATCGCAGGCAGGAATCTCCGTTTTATCGTTGCCCAATGATGTGATGTATTTGTATTTACCTGCATTTGGAAAAGAAAGGAGAATTGCAACCAGCGCCAAAAATCAAAACTTTGCAGGAACCGACTTTTCCTATGATGACATGGAATCGGTTTTGTTTTCTGTTAAGTACACCCCTAAACTTTTAAAAACAGAGGCAAATGTTTTCGTTCTTGAACTAACACCTAAGGGTCGTTCCGATTATTCTAAAGTAATTGTACGCATCAACAAAACAAACTTCTATCCTGAACTTATGGAGTTTTACGATAAGGCAAACAATAAGGTTAAAGAAGCCAAATACACATTCGAAAAAATTGGTAATTACTGGAATGCCTCTGAAATTGAAATGACGGACCTGAAGAAAAACCACAAAACCAAAATGCAAATGTCGGATGTAAAATATGACACCGGGTTGACCGATGATGATTTTACAGTTAGAAAATTAAAACAATAAAAAACTGAATGGGAAAATCAGTGGCATTGGTTCTATCAAGCGGGGGCTCAAGGGGGCTTGCCCATATAGGCGTTATCAACGAATTGGTAAAACAAGGCTTTCAAATAACTTCTATTTCAGGCTCTTCCATTGGGTCGGTTATTGGCGGGCTTTACGCCATGGGTAAATTACATGAATATGCCAGGTGGGTAAGTAGCTTTAACAAAAAGGATATTTGGGGTTTTGTGGATTTTACTCTTACAACAAATGGTTTATTGAAAGGGGAACGGGTTTTTGATAAAATGAAAACTTTTATCCCCGATATGAATATTGAAGATATGCCTATCCCCTTTGCAGCCGTTGCCACTGATATACTCCACGAAAAAGAAGTAGTTTTTACAAAAGGAAGTTTTTATGAAGCAGTTCGCGCATCGGTGGCTATTCCGGCTATTTTTATTCCTGTAAAATTTAACAATACCATTCTTGTTGACGGCGGTGTTTTAAACCCGGTTCCTATTGAATATGTGCATAGAAATACCGATGATATACTAATTGTCGTGACTCTTTATGGTGATAAAACAAATGATTTCCATAAAGAAGAAGAAACGCACACCAGATACTTAAAGGGGTTAACCCGTTCCTTTTCGAACTTAATTTCAACAGGAGATAAACAGACCACGGGGTATTACTCTCTTTTAAGCAGTACTACATCGGCAATGATACATAGGATTGCAAAAATGAGCATCGAAAAACATAAGCCCGATATGATCATTAATATACCATGCGATTCGGCAAATACATTTGACTTTTACAAGGCAAAAGAATTGATCGAGCTAGGAGAAAAAGCGGCTGCTGAGGCAATCCGGAGCTTCTTAAATAAAACGAAAAGTCAAATTTCATGAAAATGAAAATTTCAGCAAAAATCTGCACCTATAAAGAGAAAAAAACGGTTAAAGAAGTTGTAACAACGGTGTGCGATTACTTCTTTGATGAGGTAATTGTTGTAACCGATGGATCAACAGATGGTACAGATAAAATTTTAAACGAACTTCTGAATTTGCCCTCACTTAAATATATAGCACTAACTGAAAATAAAGGAAAAGGTTATGCCATGGCAACAGGCATTGAAAATCCACCAGGTAAGATAATCGTTTTCATAGATGCCGACTTATTTAACTTAAAGGAAGCGCATTTTGAACAATTAATCACTCCTATTTTCAACAATGAGTGCGATATGGTTTTAGGACAGGCAACAGAAACCCTGATTAACTATAAATTCAACCCGTTCTAATCGTTTACGGACGAAAGGGCTATGTTGCACCCAACGAAATTTGATAAAGCCAATGGCAAATCGCAAGCAATATAAGAATTTGTTTTGGAGGGGTATCAAATTGCATTAGCGGCGTTTAACCACTTTAATTTGTTAACACAAATCGTTAGAAATCAAATCAAAAATATACAGATTATGAAAACAAGAAATTTATTTCTTTCTATGCTTCTGATTGTTTCCTTTTCAAGCATAACTAATGCACAGGAAGACAACAGACTTAAACTGTCAGGAGAATTGTTAACTGATGAACGACTCCTGCTTAATGACAAAAACGATTGGGCATGGAATGAAAACCGACTAACCATAAAATTGGATAAAAAAATTACTGACAATTCAAAGTTTTACAGCGAAGTATGGTTAAGGAATATTGGCTTGCCTGGCATTACTAAATCAAATGATTTGTACAATAAGGGAATAGTTGACCCCTATAATCTCGAAGTCAGGGAAGCTTATGTTCAATTATTTGGTTTTCTTACCAAAAATTTAGATGTAACCATTGGCCGTCAGCGAATTGTATGGGGAACAGCCGACAAACTTAATCCTACCGACAATCTTAATCCTTTGGATTTGGAGGATATTCTTGATTTTGGTCGCCGAAGGGGTTCCGATGCTATTAACATGAATTATTATATAAATAACGACTTTTCTTTGCAAGGCGTTTTTATTCCTTTTTTCCAGCCGGCAAATATGCCTGTCGGGATTTTTGCCAATGCACTCAACCCTCAAATGGAATTACCACAAGGTGTGGTGTTAAAAAGTTTTTCAGACACTATCCTGATGCCACGCTATAATTTGGGCGAAAGCTTTACTGCCGGTTTAAAATTTAAAGGCTTTGCAAAAGGAGTTGATTTTTCCGCTAGTTATGTTTGGGGCTACGATGGATTACCTTTATCCACAAAAAACACATTCATTCCTGTTGATGCAACGGGTGGAATAAATATAAACTCGCAACTTTCATTTGCAAGAACCCATATCATTGGTGCTGATTTGGCAACAAGTATTGCCGGAATTGGATTTTGGGCTGAGGCAGCAGCATTTATTCCCGAGAAAGATATGATAATGACCAATGATTTATCTGCTTTTTACCCAATGTCGCCCGAGCCTGTAACGCAGGATTCATTAATCTTAGACAAAACAAAACCATACATTAAATTTGTAGTGGGCGGTGATTACAATTTTTCTGATGGTTCTTATCTTAATTTACAGTATATGCACGGATTTGTTCACGAACGAGGGGCTGAAAACCTGAACGACTATTTCTTTTTGCGTTTCGAAAAGAAATTTTTCAATGAAAAATTAAAAGTTGCTCCCATTGGTGGAGGTTTCATTGTTACCGAATGGAATAATTTAAAAGACAATTATGCCCTTGTTTATATGCCTGAGATTGCATACAAACCCACTATTAATTCAGAAATAACCTTATCAACTGTAATTTTTGGCGGCAAAGGAGACAACTTATTTGCTAATCTAAAAGACTATAATATGTTAATGTTTAAAATGAAATATAGTTTTTAGTTCCATTTTGAAAGCCAATGCTCAGTCGTAAGCACATTTGCAAGCCCACACGAGCCAACGCTCAAACCAAAGGCTTGCAAAAGAACTTCCGCCTCTCCAGCCAGAGTAACCGCCTTTCAGTGCGGTTATAAGATTAATCACAAAATGTTTATTTTTAGAGTTTATTTTTAGAGTTTGTTTTTAGAGGTGTTCGTGAATCGCTTTGCTGGTTTGTGTATAAAACGGAGTATCCCCATCCACAAAACGCGGATTCATTAAGTTTAAAAGAGTTACTTCAACTCGATGATTATGTACTTGATATACGTCTTCGTGGGGGGGGGGAGGGGAACGCAGCATACCCAGATACACGATTTGGGGCGTTTAAAAAACTGCCCCCGAAAGAGCAGCGGATTCCGGTGGTATTAACTGGAGAGGAGGTGGAGCGTTTAATAAAAGCAACAGCCAATATAAAACACAGGGCGATTCTGATGCTGGCCTATTCATTGAGTATTCTGGGCCATACTGGGCCAGAATACTCAGTCATACGCAATGTGTGTTGTTTTCCGGAGCATTGTCGGCCACAAAATTCAGCCTGAAAAGGCCAAAATGATGTCAATTAGTAATTGAATCCGAAAGCCCAAAGGGGTATGACATTCAGGTATCCAAATTCAATGTTATCTTTGACTACATAAGATTTCCCGTCTTTTTCAATTTGTTTTTGCTGCTTGTTTTTCCCTCCAATTTCAAATGTATACCCATCAATGGCAAAATCGGTTTTTTTTGATGATACTACTTCGTTTCTTACCTGCATTTGATTAAAGAAGAAGGTCTCCCGCATATTTCCTGCATTTGATTTTTCTCCGGCCAGGTTATAGATGATGTTTGTATTGTCCAGGTATACTTTATTCACTTTTCCTAATCCGCTTATACCGCCAGTTTCATTACGTAGCCGGCCTATCAGTCCTGCTTTTTCCATATATGAAAAGTAATCATCCAGGGAATTTCTGCTGACGCCAATTATTTCTGATATTTTGGAAAAATTCGGTTTAAAAGGAACACTCTCTGCAATTATGGAAAGCAATTGTTTCAATTTGCGGCTTGTTCCAACGTTTAAGTTGGCATATTGAGGAATATCGGTTTCCAATGTATGTACAATAATATGACCTAATCGTATGTTCATTTCATTTTCAAGTCCGAAAGGGTAGTAGCCGCGTTTCAGATAGTCATCAAACAATGGTAAAGGGTGGATTATGTCCTTTAGCTTAACTTCGTTATTGATGATTTGTTTTAACGAATATACTTCCGTTTGGTAGTTGTGAAATAATTGTAAATATTCCCGGAAAGAGAGTCCGTGTAATATGTAGACAATGGCACGGCGGCTCAGATCTGCCGAGCCTTTAAGAATATCAAGTACGGAAGATCCGGTGAACACAATTTTTAATGAAGGGAATGCATCGTAAATGTTTTTTAATTCCCGGGACCAGTCGGAGTATTTATGAATCTCATCGATAAACAGATATTCTCCCGCAGATGTATAGAATTTATCGGCCAGATCAATGAGTCTGTTTTCCCCAAAATACAGATCATCTGCCGATACATATAACGCTTTTTTATGATCCAGGTTTTCCTTGATGTATTGCAGGATCATCGTGGTTTTACCAACACCACGAGCCCCAATGATGCCGATCATACGATTATCCCATTTGATTTCTTTGTATAAATACCGTTTAAAAACGGTGGGAGTGTTTTGTAATAGCGTTTCATATTTCTGATAAAGCGTTCTCATGGCCTGGATTATTTAGGATTTACAAATATAGTAAAATGCACAAC
>JBAZHT010000055.1:0-11456 GCA_041652255.1 Bacteroidales bacterium | reverse complement strand
TCAGTCACCCTCTTTTTTAACAACTTATTGAGTTAAAGCGCCACTTCCATGCAACTTTAGATCCGGTTATTCTTCCGGAGCAGGAGCAGGTTCCGGCTGGGCCGGACGTTCATTAGCAACAGCCACATTGATGGTTCTGCCCATATGTTCAGAGCCGTTCAATGCATCAATGGCTGCAAGAGCCTCTTGTTCATTAGCCATCTCAACAAAACCGTAGCCGCGTGAGCGACGGGTTTCTTTGTTCAGGATAATGCGGGCCGATAGTACTTCCCCGAAAGGAGCAAAAAGTTCGACCAAGTCTTCTTTTTTTGCCTTAAAGCTAAGGCTGGATACAAAAACGTTCATGTAATTAGGGATGATTTGTTAGGTTAAATGTACCTCAAATATAACATTTTTTTTAATTTCTGCAACCCGCGCCATCAAAACAGTAAGTACACAGGCTCTCTTTTGGTAAACCTATGGAAGAGATCAGACCTTCTATATTATTGAATTTCAATGAAGTAAAATTCATTTCTTTGCGAATGTTTTCAACCATTTCGCGGTATTCCGGAGTCGTATGGTCAGTAAAACGGCACAGATCGGGTGCCTGCAGGCCGGCATCACCCTGAGTAAGGCCATGAATATACCGACGGGTAATCAATTCCATATCTGTACGTGTAGTAGTAAAATTCAAAAAAGGACACTTATATATGAGAGGCGGACAGGAAATACGCACATGGATCTCTTTGGCCCCGTTACGAAAAAACACATCGGCATTCTTCTTCATCTGCGTGCCCCGCACAATGGAATCATCGCAACACACCAAACGTGCCCCTTTCAGCACATCGGTATTCGGCAACAACTTCATACGGGCCACCAACGCCCTACGCACCATATCGGTAGGCATAAAACTCCTGGGCCACGTAGGCGTATATTTGGCAACTGCCTGCCTGTACGGCACACCCTTCCCCACGGCATACCCCATGGCCATCCCCGTTCCGCTGTCCGGAATACTGCACACCGTATCCACTTCCACATCATCTTTCCTGCCCATCTTCACCCCGTTCCTAAAACGCACCTCTTCCACATTGATCCCTTCATACGCCGAGGTAGGAAACCCGTAATACACCCATAAAAACGCACAGATCTGCAGCTTCTGGCGGGGCGGCAGAAGCATCTTCAAGCTGCCGCGCCACTGTGAATCATCAGTAGTGCTAATTATTTGATTTTCTGCACTTTGATATTTATTATCTGTGCAAGTGGCGCGGCAGCTTGAAGATGCCTGCACCGCCTCCCCGGGGCCCAGAAAGCCGGCCAGGTGGAAGTCCAGGTTCGGGAAGCTGCAGCTTTCGCTGGCAAAGGCGATGGCAGTGATTTCACCGCTATCAGTGTTCGGAGTGCTTTCAGTTTCAGCAAACTCTGCCGGCTCTGCCGGCTCAGACTCGGCAAGGGAATTTCCGGCGGGGATGGGGCTGTGGCCGTTTTTGCGGCGAATCCCTATGACGATGGGGGTTCTGCCGTAACGGTCACGAGCAGCGATGATCCCTTCCCGGGTAAGGATGAGCATGCTGCAACTGCCACGGATCTTTTCCTGGACCAGGCGAATGCCCTCGGCAAATGTCTGCCCAAGGGTGATCAGGTGCCCTACTACCTCGGTGGGATTGATTTGGCCGGAACTCAATTCAGAGAAATTTATGCCTTTGGATATCAGTTCGTTGCCTAGTTCTTCCAGGTTATTGATCTTACCAACGGTTACGATGGCAAAAGTGCCCAGGTGTGAACGCAGGACAATGGGCTGCGGATCGTTGTCGCTAATGACGCCAATTCCAATGTTTCCTGTGAACTCGTGCAATTCGTCCTCAAACTTGTTTCGGAAATAACTGTTTTCAATGCGGTGAATGGTTCGTTTGATTATACCCTGTTCATTCATGGTTGCCAATCCTGCCCTTTTGGTGCCCATATGTGAATGATAATCAGTGCCGTAAAAAAGAGTATTTGCGCAAGGCGCTTTAGATACGATTCCGAAAAAACCTCCCATGATGTGTGCAAAGGTAAAGAATCTCAGAGATTCCTGTCATTTTTGCGCAATAAAATGTACACTATTACGGTGCATAAGAGGATCAGGATTTGTCCGCCAGTGCCGGGTTGGTAATGTATGGGAGTTAAGGGAAGTGCGGCAAAAAAGGTAACGATATCATCCAGCCATGACGCCAATAGGTGTAGCAGATCATTGACACAGACGGTGAGGCCACTCATAAAAGGTATATTCAGAAAGATCAGGTAGCAAAGGAAGACACAAAGAATTAAGGTGCAGAACGGTACTACGGCCAGGTTGCAAAGCAGCCCGTAAAGCGGGATAATACCGAACGAGGCCGTGGTCAGCCACAATGTACCCAGTTGAACTGCCAAAGAGCAGCAAAAAAGTTCCCAGAAGTATTTCAAGATGCGGTTTCTGACGCTCAGCAGATTACGTAGCAAGGGAAAAAACAGTATCAACCCCAAAACGGCGCAAAAAGACATTTGAAAGCCTATGTCGTAGAGATTCATGGGTTCCAGAATCACCAGAAACAAAGCGGTAATGGACAACACGTTCAGCCCGAAAGCCCTGCGTCCGGTCATTTTTCCGGCTCCGTAAATCGTCAGCATCAGCGCAGCCCGCACAACACTGGCAGAAAATCCAACCACACCGGCATAACTCCAGATCAGCATCAGTGCAGGTATGTGGATCCAGGTGCCACGAATGAGCGAATACGTTCTGCGTAAAGCCAGCTCCCGGGAACGGATTGCAACAGGATCGTTTCCTGATAGTTCGCTGCCAGGTTGTTTTGTACGCCAGGCACCTTTGCGTTTGTAACGTCGGGATTCGCTTATCTGCCTGGGAAGACCCAGGAGCAGGACCAGGCTGCCGTACAAAATACCTACGTGCAATCCACTGACTGCCAGGATGTGGCCAGCGCCTGCCACCCGAAATCGTTCGCGGATTTCAGGAGTCAGAGACGTTTTGTCGCCCATACAAATCCCGGACAACAACGCGCCGGCCTCCCCTTCCCAGGCCCTGGCAATAGGAACTCTCAGTCGCTTAAGCCGTTCGAAAACAGTCAGTTTACCGCTCACGCGCTGAAAATCGTATATGTAGGCTCGCCGAAAAAATCCCCTCCGGGCCATGTATGTCGTGTAATCGAAGGTCGTGGTATTTGTGTTTGCCGAGTCGGAGACGCTGTCACTGCCCGTAGTGGTTGCGTTGGGACCCGCAGTGGTTGCGTTGGGGGTTGCTGCAATCGCGTTGGGACCCGCAGTGGTTGCGTTGGGGGTTGCTGCAATCGCGTTGGGACCCGCAGTGGTTGCGTTGGGGGTTGCTGCAGTGTGTGGGGTGAACGGAAAGGTGCGGCAGCGGGTGATCAGGATGTCGCCCGGAAGCCATTGATTTGTGTCTTCACGCACCCGGCTGCCTGCAGTCAAACCGCTGCCTGCAGTCAAACCGCTGTTTGCCATCGACCCGCTATCTGCAGTTGACCCGCTGCCTATCTTCAAATCGCTGCCTGCAGTCGACCCGCTGCCTGCAGTCGACCCGCTGCCTGCTGTCAAACCGCTGCCTGCAGTCGACCCGCTGCCGGCGATCGTGTCAACCAGGACGTATGCCTGAATATTTTCGTTGCCCGGAATTTGTTCCCTGCCATCCGGTGAATACAAAACCAGCCGGCATTCCATGCGCACGTACCGGCGGCCGGAACCGGTAGTCACGTGCACCGGAAAATCCCTGACCCGCAGACACAAAAAAACCTGTTCTCCCGCCGGGACCACAGATTTGTCCATTGCAAACAGCAATTCAATGTCCGGCTTAACACGGTCACTACGCAACGATTCTCCCGCCGGGACCACAGATTTGTCCACCGCAAACAGCAATTCATGGTCCGGCTTAACACGGTCACTACGCAACGATTCTCCCGCCGGGACCACAGATTTGTCCATTGCAAACAGCAATTCAATGTCCGGCTTAACACGGTCACTACGCAACGATTCTCCCGCCGGGACCACAGGTTGCTCCTTAATAACCTTTAAACTGTCTTTATGCGGTTCCGTAAATGCTCTTGACAACTCCCCTGCCGGCATTTGCCTGACCAATCCGTGCCAGAAACCCATGCAAAAAAGTGCCAGCAGTCCCAGCCGATAGAGATGTATTCCGTAACGGTAACGCAGGTAGCTTACGGACCGGTAATCGTTCGATCTACCGAAAAAAAACACCCGACGGGGAGGTGCGCTCCGACGAAGCAGAAACACCCCTGCAAGGAACACAACGGATACCGTCACCGTTACACAGAAAGTCCCCGTCAAAACCGACGGTATCAGTTCAGTAAAATATTTCTGTATGCCGGCTACCATGGCATACCTGACGCCACTTTCCGCTATACGGCACAATTGACTTTCCCGGGCTACCAGGCCCCAAAAATAAAGCCCCGCCATAGTGCCGCAAATAACAGCGGCAGCCGGCGGGAACAATCCTTCATCTTTCCTTCTCCTCACGCTTGCAAGTCACGTATAGATTCCTTAATTTTGTAGATTCTTTAGCTCAAAAATAATAAAAAAAACCTTACCAAAAACCAATCATGATCATTCTTGTTTTAAATTGCGGGAGTTCTTCCATTAAGTACAAGGTACTCGATATGAAGACAGAGAAGGATTTCACCGTCCTGGCAAAAGGTGTTGTAGAACGCATCGGCCAGGAAATGGGCATCGTAACACATAAAAAACTCATCGGCGAAAAGGAAAAGTACAAAATGGAACTTCCCGTCCCGCACCATACTGTCGGCATAGCAGGTATTCTGAATCTGCTGACAGACAAGAAATGGGGCGTTCTGGAATCCCTCACCCAGATCCAGGCCGTCGGACACCGCGTGGCCCAGGGCGGAAAATATTACAAGGAAAGCGTCGTGATTGATGATGAAGTGAACCGCAATATCCGGAAACTTGCCGAGTTGGCCCCACTGCACAACCCCGCACACCTTTTGGGAATCGAGGCCGTGGAAAAACTTCTTCCCCACACAAAACAGGTAGCCGTCTTTGACACTGCCTTCCACCAGACCATGCCGGACCATGCCTACATGTATGCCATTCCTAAGGATCTGTATGAAAAATACGACATCCGCCGTTACGGATTCCACGGAACCAGCCACAAATTTGTGGCCCGTAAAGGCTGCGAACTGGCAGGACTGGATTTTGAAAAAGCCAAAGTCATTACCTGCCACCTGGGTAACGGCTCATCCATAACTGCCGTCAAAGAAGGCAAATCCATTGACACCTCCATGGGTTTCACTCCGCTGGAAGGTCTGGTCATGGGCACACGTACCGGTGACATCGACCCTTCGATCGTTACTTTCCTGCAGGAAAAAGAAGGATGGACTGCTGCTCAGACCAACAATTTTCTGAACAAGAAATGCGGTTTACTCGGCCTTTATGGAAAAAGTTCTGACTGCCGGGATATAGAGAATGCGGTTCTTGAGGGAGACAAGCAGGCGATACTGGCACAGCAGGTATTTGCTTACCGTGTTTTAAAATACATCGGCGCATACACCGCGGCCATGAACGGAGCGGATCTGATAGTCTTTACGGGCGGGATCGGCGAAAACGACTACATGGTGCGCGAGATCGTCGGCACACGTCTCGGCTTTTTGGGCGTGACGTTTGACTCGGCAAAAAACAAAAAAGTGCGCGGCGATAACGAACTTCTTTCCACCAATGGCACGCATACGCAGGTAGCCGTTATCGGCACCGACGAAGAACTGGTGATCGCCACAGATACCTTGAATTTAATGAATTAACGAGATATGAAGACTTTTCAGGAAATTTTTGAACAACTGCGCTCGCAGAAGAAAAAACGTCTGATCGCCGCCTGGGGCGTGGACGACCACACCATCAACGCCGTGTACAAAGCCATTGAACTGGGAATCGTGGACGGAACGCTGGTGGGTAATAAGTCCCGGATAGAGGCCGTTTGCCATGAGGAAGGGATCGACCCGGGCGTATTTACCATTGTACATATTGAACAGGAACTTGAGGCCGTTGCCCGCGCCGTAGAGATGGTCCGCAACGGGGAAGGCAACATTTTGATGAAAGGCCAGTGCAGTACCGACAAATACATGCGTGCCATCCTGAACAAGGAAAAAGGACTGCTGCAGCCCAAAGCAGTATTGAGCCACGTAGCCGTACTGTCCCATCCCAATTACCCCAAACTCTTGATCATGAGTGATATGGCCGTTATTCCGGCACCCGATCTGAATCAAAAAGTAGCTATCGCCAAATACCTTGTAAATACCGCTCATTCTTTGGGGATCGCTATACCCAAACTGGCTTTTGTAGCCGCCACCGAGCAAATGCTCCCCGGAATGCCCGCCTGCGTAGACGCCGCCATCCTCTCCAAAATGGCCGATCGCAAACAGATCCCCGGTTGTATAGCCGATGGACCTCTGGCCCTTGATGTATGCCTGAGCCCGGAAGCCGTAGCCATCAAAAAACTGGAAAGCCCTGTAGCCGGAGACGTGGACTGCATGCTGTTTCCCAACATTGAAAGCGCCAACGTTATGTACAAATGCGTCACCCAGTTGAGCCCCGAATCCAAACAAGCCGCCATCGTTGCCGGCGCCTCCGCCCCCTGCGTCCTATCCAGCCGTGCCGACTCCATAGACACCAAACTCAACTCCATCGCCCTGGCCGCTGCAACTGCCACCTTCAAGCTGCCGCGCCACTGATAAAATTTAAAAAATGCAAAATGCTAAAATACAACGTTTTAGCATTTTGCACTGAACAAAGTGGCGCGGCAGCTTGAAGATAAAACCTTACAGTCATGAAAGAACAAATTCTGGTAATCAACCCGGGTTCCACATCCACCAAGATTGCGGTTTACGAAGGCCGCAAGGAAATATTTGGCAAAACCATCCGACACACCACAGAGGAACTGTCTCCTTTTTCCCGCGTGTACCAACAGTACGAATTCCGCAAAGAGGCGATTTTTGCCGAGTTGGAGAACAATAAAATCGACTCGGCAAGTTTTGCAGCTGTCATTGGCCGGGGCGGGCTCGTGCGACCGATCCCCTCGGGCACTTACCGCGTGAATGAGCTGATGCTCAAGCACCTGACTGACAGTAGCGGTGGAGAACACGCATCCAACCTGGGAGCTTTGCTGGCGCATAGCATTGCCAAGTCGATTCCCGGCTGTGTGGCATTCATTTCCGATCCGGTAGTGGTGGACGAACTGCAGGATGTAGCCCGCCTGACCGGAATTCCCCAGATTGAGCGGTTGTCCATCTTTCACGCGCTCAATCAGAAAGCCATTGCCAAACGCCATGCCGGCATCATGGGCAAATCCTACGATCAGCTGAACCTCATAGTCATTCATATGGGCGGAGGTATTTCCGTAGGGGCTCACAAAAAAGGCCGGGTGGTTGACGTAAACAATACATTAAACGGGGACGGCCCCATAGCCCCCGAACGAGCCGGAACCATTCCTGCCCTGCAATTGGTGAAACTCTGTTTTTCAGGTGAATACACCTGCGAGCAAATCCGTAAAATGCTAAGTGGCAAAGGCGGCATGGTAGCCCATATGGGAACCAACTCCTTCATGGAACTCTACCATATGGTACAATCCGGAGACCCCAAAGCCATTGCCATCTACAACGCCATGGCCTACACAATAGCCAAACAGATTGGAGCCACCGCCGCCGTCCTGAGCGGCCAGATAGACGGCATCCTATTCACCGGCGGCATCTCCCACAACAAACCCTTCATAGACCTGATCACAGGATACATAGGCTTCCTGGGCCCCTGCTTCACCTATGCCGGTGAAGACGAAATTTCCGCCCTGGCCCACAACGCCTACTGCGTCCTTACCGGCGAAGAAGTGCCCCAGACGTATGTGGGGTGACAGGTGCGTGCGGGGGCAAGGTATCTTCAAGCTGCCGCGCCACATTTTTTTCTATAAACTTTAAAATTCTGATTATCTGATGGTTGCTGATTTGCATTTCATAAGTGGCGCGGCAGCTTGAAGATGCGCCTTCTTAAAGTAGTTTCGGGAACCCGAAAAACCCTGCTTAATTGCTTCACTGACACACGGTAATTTTTATAGTAGTAAAGACTAAGTGTTGTGATTTCTTTATCTGTTAATGAAGTTATCGTTCTTGGACTGATTTTCTTTAAAACCATTTCACTCAGCGAAAGATCGTTTACTATGACCTTACGAGGCACTGGAGGTTTGCCGTTATTTTCTTCAATCTCCTTACTTGAAGGCATAGAAATTTTCCGAATATAATTTCCATATGTTTTGAAAAGATCTTCTACTATTTTTGATTCAATAAAACTGCCAGGATAAATATGGCCATTGCCTTCCAAATAGTAGTGTTCAGGAATATATTTACTTGAGTATTCCAACTCATATTCAGGACCGGCAGGAATTAAGTGCAGTGATTTACCGAATTTTCTTTCTTCAATAAAATAGTAATGTGAAGAGTTGAATGAGTCGCAGTAAGGATGCATTTCTATATGGTGTTTGGCAGTATTTCTTAAAACATAGATGATCTTCTCCTCCAGTTTATAAGTATCGTTGATGATTCCACATGTATAGTGGATCCTGCCAACAGATCCAAAAGAATTATATTTTTTGTTGAAATATTTCGTATAGCTGATCCTAAAACCCTGCATGAATGGAGCCGGATTGTCGCATTCCAGGATTAAATGATAATGGTTGGATATAAATTGATACGCAATAATTTTTACTCCATAATAATGGCTAAAGACGGCCAAAAGATCAATTGCGTGGAGTATGTCTTCATTATCCAGAAATATACTCTGCCCGCCATTTCCTCTTACACAAATGTGAAATAACATAACGACCCTTCAAGACTTCATACATTAGTGCGGGAACTGCTAAGATAAAAATTTTCAGAAAAAAAGACAAGGTATCTTCAAGCTGCCGCGCCACATTTTTTTCTATAAACTTTAAAATTCTGATTATCTGATAGTTGCTGACTTGCATTTCATAAGTGGCGCGGCAGCTTGAAGATGCCCACCGCGCCATAAACAGTAAACAGAATCTCTGAGATTCCTATTGCAGCATATCGTTGTATTTGTTGTATGCGGCTTCGTATTCGGGGCTTACCGTACGCAGGCGGAAGTAGATGTTTTTGAGGTATTCTATTACCACGGGGCGGATTTCTTCGTCTTGTACCAGTTCAAAGCTTTTTTCGAAAGGGGCAATGGCATTCTGGAGCATGGTGTCCAGTTCTTTAACCATTTCCATGTATTTATTGTCGTCCAGTTCGTCAGAAGCAGCTGTCTGTATCTCTACGGCTTTGTCGTAATAGGCCTGGCCCAACTGGAAGAATCCAAAGAAGAAGGTGGAGTCAATCTCTATGGATTTTTCGTAAAGGCGGATGGCATCTTCAAATTTGCCGAGGTTTTTCTGAACGTTGCCTTCTGCATAGTACAGACTGGGGTTGTTTGGCTCGTTCTGTTGGGCACGCTGTATGAATTCAAGGACTTTGTTGGGATTGTCGTTGCTTTCCAGGTATGCATTGATCAAAGCTACCAAAACGCTCTGGCTGTCGGGAAATTCGGTAAATCCCTGTGACAGCAGTTCTTTGCCTTTTTCTACGTCACCCATTTGCTTGTACGCTTCAGCCAGATTGGCATACGTGTCGCCTTGTGAATAAAAGTCCATTTCCAGGCATTTTTCAAAGAATTTCACGGCACGGGGATAATCCTGATCCATCAAAGCGGTAAGACCTACATAATATACGATGGTTGTATCAACAACATTTAATGCGGGATGGGAAGCGGCCAAAAAGGATTTTTCAAATTTTACCGAAGCTTCTGCATACTTACTTAAGGTATAAGCAGCCATGGCATCGTTGATGTAATTGTTGGCTATGAAAGTCAGACCTTCCTGGATGTCGGCCTTGCTGCTGCCGCGGGTATCCAGTTCCGCAGCTTTGTCGTAAGCGTTGTACGCTTCTTCCAGCATATCCATGTCCTTGAGAACCGGTTCGGTAATGATCCAGAAGGAAAGTTTCCCGTCTGCGTTGTAATACAGGTCTTTGTCCTGATATTTAACTACTTCATACTGTTCTCCCTGAATGGTCTGGTATTCTGTTGAAAGAGCACGCTGATCCTTCATAACTACTTTTGATTCCAGTGAGGAAAGGCCTATCCACAAGTTGTTTGTGGGATAGGAATATGCGTTGGTCACAGCCTGGGCATAGTCAATCCAGGTCCCCGGCCTGGTACTGCGTTTTTCATTTTCTGTTCTTTCTTTATTTTTTTCGTAGTCTTTCAAGAGGGATTCAACTTCTCTTGATTGTGCGCCCAATTGCGATACCATCAACAACATCAGGGCAGCTGAGAGGATTTTTTTCATGATGTATTATGTGTTTGTTCAGTTAATAATTAGTCTTTCAAAATTTCTTGCCAAGTCCGGGGCCTTCGTTTTTGCCGAGTCAGGGACCTTCGGCGCTTCGGGGGGTCTTTTGCGTGGAAGCATGGCTGCGTGGCAGCGATGCAGCATGACAAACCGTTACAAATCCTCCCCCTCATCTTTGGGAAGGGGATCGCTCTTGCCTACGCAGCAGACGGCGGCAATGGCGTCGCCTTCACGCAGGTTGATCAGCCGGACACCCTGGGTAGCACGTCCTGCCAGCCGGATGTCGCTTACGGCCACGCGGATGGTAATACCGGAGCGGGTAATGATCATCAGATCACTTTCATCCGTAACTGATTTAATAGCAATGAGTTTTCCTGTTTTATCAGTAATATTCAGGGTTTTCACGCCTTTACCCCCGCGGGCTGTCTTCCTGTAATCTTCAATCAAAGAACGTTTGCCGTATCCGTGTTCGCTAACTACCAGTACATGTGGCAATAAGGATTCGTCTACAGATATATCTGCACATATCATGCCAACGACCTGATCGTGTTCCTCAATGGAGATTCCGCGCACACCCGCAGCCGTACGGCCAATGGGCCGGGCATCCTTTTCATTAAAGCGGATGCATTTCCCTTCACGGGCACCCAGCAGCAACTCACAGCAGCCGTTGGTCAGACAAGCCTCCAGCAACATATCTCCTTCCCGTATGGTTATGGCATTCACCCCTTTTGCACGCGGGTTTGAATACGCCTTCAAAGTCGTTTTCTTAACCGTTCCGCGTTCGGTACACAAAACAATGTAATTGTTGTTGATATATTCCTCATCGGTCAGGTTCTTTACATTGATGTATGCACACACGTTATCCCCGGGCTCAATATTGATCACATTCTGAATGGCCCGTCCCTTGGACGTTTTGTTGCCCTCGGGTATCTCGTATACCTTCAGCCAGAAGCACTTCCCGTTGCGTGTAAAGAACAGCATGGTGCTGTGCATGTTGGCCGTATAAATATGTTCTATGAAATCTTCCTCGCGCGTGTTGCTTCCACGGGATCCTACCCCGCCCCGGCCCTGC
>JBAZHT010000054.1:0-11687 GCA_041652255.1 Bacteroidales bacterium | reverse complement strand
ACCCAAAGGCAAGTTGGTTTCCTCTCTGGGCGATCCCCTTCATACGGCCTTTCTGTTGCCTTCTGAACTTGGTTTTTTTAGGTTGTAACATTGTTTTCTTCTAAACGTTTAACGTAACGTAAATATGTATTGTTGCTTCGGTGCAAATTTATGAGGGTTTATAACGTAACCCCTTATCCTGCAAATCATTAGGAACAAACTTCCTTAAAATTGCGGGTTGCAAAGATAGAACTTAATTTCTGATTTACAAAAATTTATGAACAAAAGAAAGCGAAAAATGTTAGAAACTGCGGGCATTTGCACGTACCGCATCCATAACCCGCATGACATTGCCACCCCAGATCTTGGCAATATCTTCCGGGCTGTACCCTTCTTCCAGGAGTGCCCGGGTTATTGCTTTCATTTTTCCCATGTTTTCAACCCCGACGATCCCTCCGCCACCGTCAAAATCACTCCCGATACCCACATGATCCACACCCGCAAGGTTTACCACATAATTAATATGTTCCATAAGGTGTGACAGGCCCACCTGTTCTTTGGGCAGAAACGACAGAAAATACCTTCCTATGGAGATCTGCACCAATCCTCCTTTTGCGGTAATGGCCAGAATCTCCTGATCGGTCAGGTTTCTGGGTATTTCTTTCAGATTGTAAACGCATGAATGACTTGCCATTATTGGCGCACTGCTTGCCTGAGCGGCCTGCAGGCACGTTTTGCGCGATGCATGAGAAACATCCACGATCATTCCCAGCCGGTTCATCTCTTCAATCACTCTGAGGCCGAAAGGCGAAAGACCTCCGTGACGTTCAAGACTGTCCACAGAAGAGTCGGCCACATCGTTGTTTCCGTTGTGGGTCAGTCCTATCATACGTACCCCCATATTGTAATAGTGCTCCACAAGAGACAGATCTTCTCCCAGGCAATATGCGTTTTCTATAGAAAGCAGCATAGCTGCCTTTCCCCCGGCCTTCAACGTCCGGATGTCATCTGTATCATAAGCGATCCCGCCCAGATCCTGATTTTTGTCTGAATACCTGTGCAAAGCGTGCAACATGCTGTCTGCAAGATATTTGGCCCTTTCACGACCGGCTTCTGTACAAGGGCCCTGCCCCTGGTAAGCAGCAAAAAAAGCGGCATCCAGCCTGCCTTCCTGCATCAGCTCAAAAGAAACCTGACCTTTGGCCACCGTAGACCTGTGTTCGGGAAATGCCAGCGACATGGCAAAATCATTGTGTGTATCAATAGAAATTATAGAATCATGCAACTTATTCACACGTTCATCCAGGCTATCGGGAGAAAAGAGCTGAAAAGCCAGATATATCAATAAAAGAGGTTTCATGCAGTAAAGATAATCCCTTTCTTTCATTTTTCTTACATTTGTCACAACAATCAAGCTTTACGGGCTCATGAAACGAATACTGCCTCTCATTCTCTTAATGATAACAACGGTCCTGCCCGTTAATTCCCAGAACAAAACATACCGCCTGTTGCTTCACTGGTACCCGCAGGCCCAGTTTGCAGGCTATTACTACGCACAGGAAAAAGGATATTACCAGGAAGAAGACCTGGACATAGACATTATACACGGAACGGTCAGTATTCCTTCTACCCGGCTCCTGAAAACAGGCGATTTCGATTTTGCCATTTTATGGCTTTCCACTGCCATACAGCTAAGAGCCGAAAAAGTGCCAATACAGCACCTGGCCCAGACGAACCAAAACTCGGCATTGCTTCTGGTCAGCCACAAGGGCAAAGGAGAGGACCGACTGGAAGATTTTCAGGGAAAAAAGATAGGGATCTGGAGCGGGGACTTTGAGTTGCAACCCCTGAGCCTGCTCAAACGGAACAATATTGATATGCAGGTCATTACCATCAACAATTCCATCAACCTGTTTCTAAAGGGAGGCCTGGACGTCTGTACTGCCATGTGGTATAACGAATACCATGAAATGCTGAGTGCCGGTCTGCGGGAAGAAGATCTGAATATTTTTCGCATGAGCGAATACGGCATGAATTTCCCGGAAGACGGTGTTTATGTCCATGAAAAACTGGTCTGGAACCGGCCCCGCGTATGCGAAAAATTCATGAAGGCCTCCATACGGGGCTGGATGGATGCTTTTCAGGACGTAGAAGGCACTCTCAATATACTGGAAAAAGCCTGTGCAGAAGCAGGGGTCCCATTCAGCCGGGCACATCAGAGGTGGATGCTCAATTGTTTCCGGGAACTGTTGATTCACCCGCGTTCCGGAGAAATTGAAACAAAGCTTACCCTGCAGTCTTATAATTTTGTGGGATCCGTTCTCCTGGAACGTGGTTTCATACAATCCATTCCTCCCTATGAAAAATTCATCGCACCCTTATAAAAGAAGGAAAAGCATTTCCTACACCATTGCCCGCTACGTATTTGCCGGCACGGCCATCATCCTGGTAATCATTCTGGGACTCAATTACAGTTCCTCAAAAAAACACATGACCGCTGTGATCCTGGAAAAAGCCCGGCACCAGACAGAAGAATACGGCGGAAGGATCAACGAGATCTTCGCAGCCACCCAGCGCATTCCCAATGTTATGGCCTCACAGCTGAACCAGTGTACAGACTGGACCAAACTGGATCTGGGGCGGATGCTGGAATCCCTTTTACGGGAAAATCCCGATGTGTTTGGAGCCGCCATTGCCTTTGAACCCGGTATGTATGCAGGACTTCCCCATATGGCCCCTTATGCTTTCAGAACAGAAACCGGAACAGGATCCACCCTGCTTTTTGACGGGCAGGACAATTATTTTATGGAAGACTGGTATATGATCCCGGTACAACTTCAGGAACCTTACTGGTCCGATCCCTATTACGAAACCTCAGCCGGGTATGACAACGTGCTGATGATCACTTATTCCGTTCCGTTCTATACCCTAAAGGACGGCAAACGTGTAATTGCCGGGGTTACTACCGTGGACATATCACTCCAATGGATCAACAACCTGATGGAAAACCTGGATGTATACGAATCTGGGTACGGTTTCTTGATCACCAATGGAGGACGGTTCGTATACCATCCCGACGAACGGCTGAGAATGAACGAGACCACATTCTCGGCTATGGAAGACTGGATCGCAAGCAACAACAGGCTGGATCCGGAAGAAGCCGCATTGATAAAAGAGCAGCAATTTGGAGTTTACCGCAAAATGCTTGACGGGGAAAGCGGCCTGTTCATGGATTCTTTCATGTTCCCCGATGAGGACGAAAAAGCCTGGTTTGCTTACGCACCCATCCGTGCCAACGGCTGGTCACTGGCGTTGATCTATCCCCGAAAAGAGGCCCTTGCCGAGTTGTACAGCCTGAACACCATCCTGGCCATTGTGGGATTGTTTTCGCTTTTCGTGCTTTTTGGATTTGTATTCATAGTGGCCCGTGTGCTGACCCTGCCCGTAATTAAATTGACCCGCTATGCAAAGAGCGTTGCAGAGACAGGCGATTATACCACCGAGGTCCCTGAACTGGCGTCCAAAGACGAGATCGGGGAACTGGCCCAATCCTTCTCGGTCATGATGCAGGAAATTGAAGAAGCCCACCGTACGCTGGAAGACCGGGTTGTAGAACGTACCGCCCAGTTGGTGGAAACCCAGGAACAACTGGTCCAGTCAGAAAAAATGGCGTCCCTGGGACAATTGACCGCCGGAGTAGCCCATGAAATCAAGAACCCCCTGAACTTCATAAACAATTTCTCCGAACTATCCATTGACCTGACCAAAGAATTGAACGAAGCCCTGGAACCTGTAGAAATGAGCGAAGACGACCGGTCTTACATAGGCGGGATCCTTGGAGACCTTTCCATGAATTCCTCCAAGATACTGGAACACGGCAAACGCGCTGACAGTATTGTCAAAGGCATGTTGCTCCATTCCAGGGGAAAAAGCGGGGAATTCCAGCTGACCGATATCAACAACATGTTGTCCGAAGATATCGCCCTGGGGTACCACGGCATGAGAGCCCAGGACAATTCGTTCAACATTACCATAGAAGAAGATTTTGACAAAGACCTGCCACAAATCAGCGTCGTTCCGCAGGATCTGAGCCGGGTATTTCTGAACCTGATCAATAATGCCTGCTACTCGGTAAAAGACTCGGCCCCGTCCAAACCCTCAGGCTGGGTTCCTACGCTCCGTGTCAGCAGTCGTCTGTACGAAGGTATGCTGGAAGTACGCATCCGGGATAACGGGAAAGGGATATCCCGGGAAAACATCAAAAAGATCTTTGATCCTTTCTTTACAACCAAACCGGCCGGCAAAGGCACCGGGCTGGGCCTCTCACTGAGCTACGACATAGTGGTCAAAGTGCACAACGGACAAATACGCGTAGAATCGGAACCCGGACAATATGCAGAATTTATAGTAACCATACCCATAAAACAACAATAATTTAATATGGCAACAGAAAAGATACTGGTAGTAGATGACGAAACTGATCTTCAATTTGTGATCAACCAAAAATTCCGCAGGCAAATACGCAACGGTCAATACGAATTCCATTTTGCCTTCAACGGATTGGAAGCACTGGCGAAACTTATTGAAGTGCCCGATATAGCCATCATTCTGAGTGACATCAACATGCCCGAAATGGACGGCCTGACATTGTTGAACAAAGTCAGGGAACTGAAAAACCCGTTGCTCAAGACGGTTATCTGTTCGGCTTACGGCGACATGGACAACATACGTACCGCCATGAACCGGGGAGCGTTCGATTTCGTGACCAAACCAGTAGATTTCAACGACCTGGAAGTTACCCTGGAAAAAACCATTGCCGAATTGAACGTCGTACGGGAAGGCCTGGCGTACCACGACAAACTGTTGTCCATAGAACACGATCTGCTGGTGGCCCGGGAGATCCAGCGAGCCATCCTGCCAAAAAGGATCCCGGACCTGGGTTGGGCAGACATATATGGAACCATGGAGGCTGCGAAACAGATAGGAGGCGATTTTTACGATTATTTCCTGATGGATGATCACCGGATGGGTTTTGTGATCGGAGATGTTTCGGGGAAAGGGATCCCTGCCGCTATTTTTATGGCTGTGAGCCGTACCCTTATCCGGGCTACCGGGCTGAAAGGCATGTCACCCACGGAATGTTTGAATTATGTCAATCACCTGTTGTGTACGGAAAGCGTGAATTCCATGTTTGTGACCGTTTTTTACGGAATGATCGACAAAGAGAACGATACCCTTCATTTTGTCAACGCCGGTCACAATCCGCCCGTCTTACTGAGAAAGGACGGGACTATGGAAGTTTTTCCTATGACCTGCAACATCGTCCTGGGTATATTGGACGGGTTTGGTTTTACTGCACACAGCATACCGTTCCGCGAAGGCGATGTGCTGGTTCTTTACACGGACGGAGTCACTGAAGCCTTTAACTCCGGTCAGGAAGAATACGGTTTTGAAACGCTGCAGGAGCTCCTTCGGGAAAAAGTGCTCAATGATCCGGAAGTAATGACTGCCGGGAATACCTCGGAAATTACCTGCCGGACCATGACAGATGACGTAGCCCGCTTTGCCGGCGACGAAGAACAAAGCGACGATATTACCGTACTTGTCGTAAAAAGAACTTAACTGTTGTCGTTATGAAACGCACTCTGGAACTGGAGAACAAATTGTCTGAACTTACCCGGCTGCTGGATGTCGCCGAAGAATTCCTTGAGTCCGGCCGGGTCCCCGTTCCCGTACAGTATAAGATCAAACTGGTCTTTGACGAAATGTTCAGCAACATTGTATCTTACGGATACCGCCCTGAAGATCCGCCGGACAGGATCCGCATTGAAATGAGCCTGAAGGACAAGAAATTCACCGGCACCCTGGACGATGGGGGCATTTCTTTCAATCCCCTGGAACAAGACCACGCGGACACCACGCTTCCCGCCGAAGAACGACCCATAGGAGGCCTGGGCATTCACCTGGTCAGAAACCTAACCCACGAACTATCTTACAAACGGGAAAAAAACAGGAACGTTTTTTGCTTCTCTATGGAGATTGAATGAAAACTACGTTCAGTTTTTTTCTTTGGGGCCTGTGTCTCCTGACCCCGCTTATCCTGCCGGCACAAACCGATTCTTTGCGCCGGGGTCATCTTATGGGCTATATCATAGAAAACGGAGACACCCTCTTTGTGGAATCTCTGCCTCCCGTTTACGTATATAACCGGAACCCAAAGAAAAATGATAAAAACTGGCGTGAGTTTTACCGGACCGTTCACAATTTTGCCAGGGCTTATCCTTATGCCCTCCTGGCACGGGCACGAATGGACACGGCCGACAGCATTCTGGCTGTCGGAAATTTCTCGGCCATGGAACGGGAACGTTTCCTGGCACAAACGGAAAAAGATCTTTTTGCCGAGTTTGAAGCCCCTTTGAAACAACTCACTTTTACACAGGGACGGATGCTCTTGCGATTGATAGACCGTGAGATAGGGCAGACGTCCTTTGCGGTGGTCAAAAATTACCGGGGAGGTCTTACCGCCTCATTCTGGCAGGGTGTGGCCCGGATATTCGGGGCAGATATGAAAAAACCGTACGATAAATACGGGGAGGACAAGGTCCTGGAAGAATTAGTCCGGATGTACCACGACGGGCGCTTTTATTACCTCTACTTCTCCCTTTTCGGTCCCCCTAAAGACACCAATATCTCCCCTTACGGAACCCGAAGGGTCAATTGACAACCAATCCTCCAGCACTATCAATTCCCCTCCTGCCGGCAATGGGCAACGGGCGGAAATATGCAGGTGTCCGGTTATGCAATAATCTACAGGACGCTTATATTCAGAAGCATATTTGTAGATCGGGGCTTCCTCACAACGAAACCGGTATCGCGTTTTATGATTGTTACGGTTATGAACGGACCATCTTTGAGCCAGCGAAAAAGCCCATCTGGGGTGAAGCCCGCTAAAGAGGATCTGTAAAAAACGGCAGTGAAAAATGCCATGTAAAACCCGGGCCTTTAAAGGAAAACGTCCCATCCGGTGGCCGTGCCCCAGCAGAAAATTTTTCCCTTCCAGTTGAATATACAGTTCCCCGCGATGTACCTGTATACCCAGTTCTTCTTCCAGGTATCCGAACGTCCACAGATCGTGATTGCCCACAAAGAAATGTACGGGGATCCCCCGGTCCCGGACACGTGAGAGTGCTCCAAGGGTTCGTGTGTAACCCCGTGGGATCACGTATTTGTAATCATACCAGAAATCAAAAATGTCTCCCAGCAGAAACAGTCCGGCCGTATCTTCATCCAGGTTTTCCAGGAACTGAACAAAACGCCGTTCCCTTTCGGCGGGATCACCCTTTTTTAAACCCAGGTGTACATCGGCAGTAAAAATATATTTACTCATAACAAAGGTACTATCAGACAAGCCAGTCCCACCAGAAGGCAATAAATTGCAAACCAGGTAAATTTCACTTTACGGACAATGGCTATCATCAATTTACAGGCCAGCAGACCAGCTATAAAAGCAGAAATAAATCCTATGGCCATGGCGTGAAAAGGGAGTCCGGTTACATCCGGGGCAAACCCTCCCGAAACAATTTCCAGAAAGGTTTCTCCCAATACGGGAATCAGCACCATCATAAAAGAAAAAGGTGCAATCTTATCTTTTTGTCCTCCCAGGGATAATCCCGTGGCAATAGTAGCTCCCGAACGGGACAACCCGGGAATTACGGCAAAAGCCTGTGCAATCCCCATCAAAAAAGCATCCCTGTAACCAATGGGATGTGTACTTCCTCGTTTTTGCCTGATGCCCGAGAGCCATTGTGCCAACATCAAAAGCACTGCCGTCAGCAACAACATCCACCCCACTATGGAAAGCGCGCCTGTAAAAAGGGCTTCAATTTTATCTTTAAAAAACAATCCCACCACAAGGACAGGCAATGTGGACAAAAGAATCCGGAGGGCCATGCCGGCAGACTCGGTCTTTTTGAAAGAAAACGAGTCCCGGATCATTTCCCACAAAGGTTTCCAAAACACCACCACCGTGCTCAGAACGGTAGCGGCATGAACGATAATCTCGAATGAAGCATCCGTTGTTTCTATCCCAAAAAGATTCTTTACAATGACCAGGTGTCCGCTGCTGCTCACCGGAAGAAACTCGGTAAACCCCTGAATAAGCCCCAGCACCAAAGCTTCAAACCCGTTCATCTTCCTTCTGTTTCCTTACTTTCATTATAGCAATGATCTCAAAGATAAAGCCACCGCATATAAGCAGAGGAGCTATGACCATCCTGCGAAAACTGAACATAGCATCCTCGCGGAAAATCTGTGGATCGTCAGACCCGCCACCTGCCAGTAACACAAAACCAAGGGCTATGACGGCCAGGCCTGTCAAAAGCAAATAGACATTTTTCAGAGGCATGGCAAATGCGGCTTCTGTTTCTTTTTTATTTCCGTTGTTTTTTTTCATGTATACATCAATAATAAAAAGCGGAAGCCTTCAGCTTCACGACACGGTTAACGACAAAAAAGGTAGATATCAGGCATAACAACACCCCGGTAACCAAAATGGCTCCTGCTACTACCAGGAACATATGTGGTGAAATGAGCATCAGAATGCCCGGAAATTCGCGTTGTAAAAAATAAAGGAGACCAATAAGCAACAAGATCGCTATCAGAGAGGCAATAAAACCCTGAATAAAAGCCTGTAACATAAAAGGTTTGCGGATAAACCGCTTGGTAGCACCCACCAGTCTCATGGTATAAATGGTAAAACGGCGGGCATACACAGAAAGCCTTATGGTGTTGTGTATCAGCGCAAAAGATATAATCAACAGGACCAGTATGATCACCCCCAGCACCATTCCTGTTTTCCTCAGATTATTGTTGATCAGGGAGATCAGCGGTGCTTGGTAGGAAATTTCTTCAATTTGCCGGAATTTGGCCAGATGCGTTTCCAGATGCGCTATGCTGTCGTTTTGCACATAGGGAGCATTGAGTCTTAATTCTATGGAAGCAGGCAAGGGATTGTATTCAAAAATGTCCAGGAACCCGGGCCCGAGTAATTCTGCCATTTCCCGGGCACCCTGTTCACGCGATACAAAAGAAGCTTCACGCACCGCATCACGTATATACTCCTGGGCCATCATCTGTTTGATGATCAGTGTTGAATCCGCATCCTTTGTTTCCTTTGACAAGATCACGGAAACGCCAATGTGTTCCTTGAAATAATCAGACACAGTCCGGGCGTTGACAGCCAGCAGCCCGGTAATTCCCATCAACAAAAGCACCAGGGCAATGCTAATGACCGAAGACAAGTAGGATTGAACAAGTTGCTGGTTGATAATATTTTTCTCCTGCTGTGCCATAATTTTGAAATTCAAAGATAATGAAAGTATAAGATTTTTTGCTATCTTTGTGTGTTTTAACTGGGTAAAAGCCTTATGTCCAAAGCCAAAAAGATCCTCTATGTGAGTTCGGAGATATTCCCGTTTCTGCCTCAGACAGATATGTCGTATATAGGAAGGCATTTACCCCAAACCATCCAGGAATGCGGCGGCGAGATCCGTTCGTTCATGCCCAGATACGGATGCATAAACGAACGACGTAACCAGCTTCACGAAGTCATCCGCCTTTCCGGGATGAATATCATCATTAAAGATATAGACCGGCCTCTTATAATTAAGGTAGCTTCTATTTCCACGGCTCGTATGCAAGTCTATTTCATTGACAACGAAGATTATTTCCAAAGAAAATTCATATACAGAGACGAAAACGAAAGGTTTTTTGCCGATAACGATGAACGGGGCATATTTTTTGCTCGGGGAGTGTTGGAAACCGTGAAGAAACTGCGTTGGAAGCCTACTATCGTACATTGTCACGGATGGCTCAGCCACCTGTTGCCCCTGTACCTCAAAAAAGCTTACCGCAACGACCCGCTCTTCACAAACGCCAAAGTGGTCCTTTCATTATACAATGACCTGACCACTGAAACTTTTTACGAGAATATGCGTTCCAAGGTTCTTACAGGCGGCATGAAACCCAAGGACGTGGAATTTCTGGCAGAACCCAACGCCGTAAATCTGGCCAAAACAGCCATACAGTATGCAGACGGCGTCATATTGGCCAACCCGGATGTTGACCCTTCGCTAACCAAATATGCAGAAAGCCTGGAACTTCCCGTTCTTCCGTACATAGACCCGCAAGACCCTGAAAGCACATATATCACGGAATACAACCGTTTTTACGACAAAATTTTAGAAACCAAATGACAATCAGGGCCCGCAGTTTTTTTCTACCTGCCATATTCCTTTTCATCATAACTTCATGTGTTCCTGTGGATAACCGCATGGGATCGGGATTTATCCCGTCCAACCAGGTAATCTACATTCACACGCAGGATTTTCAGGCTCCCATGTTTACGACTGTAGCCGACAGCATGAATATGGCGGCTCCTTCATACCTCGAATTCGGATCTGTTAATTCCCCGGTCTTTGGCAACACGACATCCTCGGGACTTATCCAGTTTGCTCCCTATTCATACCAGGAAGAATACGGGGAAGATCCGGTGGTGGAAAATATGTTCGTTAACATACCCATGAGCGGTTTTTCCGTCTTTCAGGAAAAAGACCGTTACATGCCCCAGAATGTATACGTTTACAGACTGATCAAAGACCTGGACCACCTGGAGATTTACCCGGATTCTTTTTCTGAAGAATACATTGATCCCATCCCGGTAAGTAAACCGGGACATATTTACCTGGGAAACGACACCCTGCGCATAGACTTCAAAGAATCGTTCGCCTACGAACTGCTTCAGGCAGATTCCATAGAACGTGACAGCACAGAAGCGTTCACGGCAAAATACAAAGGATTATACTTTTCCACGGAAAAATACAATGCATCCACAAAAGGAGGGCGGATCAACTACATGAACGTAGCCGATGCCGTCATTTATCTGAATTACAAATCGGAAGGCGGTGACAGTCTTCTCTCCTATTACTTCAACATTTACGGCACTTATTACAACATAGCCTCTCATGAATCCTCAGCCCTTGCCGGCAAACAGCCCGCTGAAACCATTTATTATGAGGGCCTTGCAGGCGTCAAACCCTGCCTGGATGTAGCTGCCCTGGTGGATGAAATCAAAGCCTGGGGCCAGGCTCAAACACCTGCGGTAGATGCCGACAGGATTCTGATCTCCCGGGCCGAGTTGATCATGCCGGTAGAGATCCCGACCGACGGCGATTATACCATGGCCGACAACGCACCCGCTTCGTTATACCCTTGCAAACTCATGTCCAATGACTCACTTAAGTATTACAGCCCGGTAGTGGACATATACAACCAGAACCCGGGAGGGTCCATGAACCGTTCCCACTGGCATTACTCATTTGAGATCACCTCTTACCTGCAGGAAATTTTAAAAAGCGACACGGTAGATGCAAAAGACAACCTGTGGATCATGCCTGTCTATTCTGTTTCTTCTTCTACTTCCGGCAGCAGTACCTATTATGTAGACAACTTTTCATACCGCAATACCGTCCTTTGCGGAAACCTTTCCGACAGGCCTCCTTACGTACGTATAACTTACGCCGTCTTGCTACAATAAAAAAAAACATTACCTTTGCACCCCTTCAGTTTATTTATTAAGACTTCGTAGCTCAGTTGGTAGAGCAAATGACTCTTAATCATTGGGTCGAGGGTTCGAGCCCCTCCGAGGTCAC
>JBAZHT010000053.1:0-12293 GCA_041652255.1 Bacteroidales bacterium | reverse complement strand
TGGTGGAATTATGGTGGAATCACCCGGGACGTGATGCTGGTGGAAACGCCTGAAGTCTTTATTGACGATTACCTGGTGCAATTGCCCAAAGGAATGACAGACGCAGTGGAAGGGTATATCCGTTTGAATACCCCAAAGGCCGGTGTAAGCGTAGGGTTGCAGATCCCGACACTGAATATTGACAGGCAATTCGTTACCGATGAACAAGGGGAAGTGCATTTTCGCATAGACGCCCGGCCGGAGCTCTGGTCTCCCGAATGCCCGCGTCTCTACGATGTGACGGTCTCGGGGCCGGGCGAAACAATTTGCGACAGGATCGGGTTCCGGAACATCGCCACCGAAGGGAAAAGCATTCTGCTGAACGGGCAGCCGGTTTTCCTGAAAGGCATCAGCATCCACGAAGAAGCCCCGTTCCGCCAGGGAAGGGTGATCAGCCGGGAAGAAGCCGTCATTCTGCTGGGGTGGGCCAAAGAGCTGGGATGCAACTTTGTGCGGCTTGCGCATTATCCCCACAACGAACATACGATCCGTGTTGCCGAGGAAATGGGATTGATGGTCTGGTCCGAGATTCCGGTTTACTGGACCATCCGTTTTGACAACCCGCCCACGCTGCTGAACGCCTCGGCCCAGTTGCGGGAAATGATGGAGCGGGACAAGAACCGCTGTGCCGTGGTGGTATGGTCCGTGGCCAACGAAACACCCCACAGTCCCGCACGGGACGCTTTCCTGGAAAACCTGGCCGAACAGGTGCGTCAGCGGGATGACACCAGGCTGCTGAGCATGGCTATGGAAGTGTCGGGATTCAGCGATAACACCAACAAGGTGGAAGATTACATGAGCCGTTTTGTAGATATCATCAGTTTCAACCACTACCTGGGCTGGTACGGGGGAACCCCGCAGGATTGCAAGACACGCCAATGGTACATACCATACGATAAGCCGTTCTTTGTGAGCGAGTTCGGTGCCGGAGCCCTTCAGGGTTACCACGGGGATCCCGGTCAGCGCTGGACCGAGGAATACCAGGCGGAATTGTACAAAAACACCCTGGAAATGTTTGACAGGGTGGAAGGATTTGCCGGAACATCGCCCTGGATCCTGATGGATTTTCGCTCCCCGCGCAGGCAATTGCCTTATATCCAGGACTTTTTCAACAGGAAAGGCCTGGTGTCGGAAAAAGGAGTTAAGAAAGCTGCTTTTTATGTGTTGAAAGAATTTTACGATACCAAGTGAGAGCGGTCGACTGTCTTCATAATTTGACAGGGGTGTCTTGAGAGCGGTAATTGAGAGCGGTTGACTGACTGTCTAAATTTGACAGGGTGTCTTGACCGGGAGGTGGTAAGTAGCTAAAACAGGGACAAAGTCTATAACACGCTTGATAACAGCAAGATGCAGTGGTTTGTGACATTCCTGGTACTTACCACCTCCCCCCCAAATCACCGGAAAACCGCAAAAACCGGGGAAGGTGGTAAGTAGGGTAAAATGGGCATATACTTCTAAGGCGCATATTATCAATGTGTTGTAAGTTTTTGTAACATGATTGTGACTTACCACCTCCCGGAAAATGTAAGGTCACTGCTTGACCTTTTCGTCTGAAGAGCGGAATACGAAAGTGATAAATTGCCGGCTATAGCGAAAAAGTCTTAATCAGGTTGGTCTTTTTGGGAGTCAAGGTATTCCAGGGCTGCTTTGTATTCTTCATCGGGCACGCGGACAAAGATCAGGTTTTGTCCGTTTGTCTTGTTTACGGGGAGGAATGAGTTCATGCTGTTATCAAAAACGACAGGATGAAATCCTTCGTTTTCCAGGTTCCCCTTGATGACATCTGCCTGGAAATGGGTGCTGCATTGGGCTACTGTTTTCATGGCTAGATACGTTGAAAATTCTTCCTAAAGATACGTAAAATCTTGTTACCTTAGCCGCTGAAAACACAACGGTATGAGCGAAGTATTTTTCACGAATTTCAGATCCCGTCCCGGAAGGAGCCTTCCCAAAAAGATGGAACTACTGGTAAAAGCAACCGGCATAGGAAGCCTGGACTGTAAAGATAAATTTACAGCCATCAAGATTCACTTTGGGGAATTGGGCAACATGGCTTTCCTGCGTCACAATTACGCTTCCCGAATGGCGGAACTGTTGCGGCAAATGGGTGCACGCACCTTTTTGACCGATACCAATACGCTTTACAGCGGTTCCCGGTCCAATGCCGTGGATCATTTGCGTACGGCTTACCTGAACGGGTACAACCCCATTAGCGTGCCGGGAGCTCCGGTGATTATTGCCGACGGGTTGAAAGGAACGGATGAAGTGATCATTCCCATACCCGAAGGAGAGTATTGCAAAGAAGCCCGGATCGCTTCGGGCATTGCTAAGGCCGATGTGTTGGTCAGCATGACGCATTTCAAGGGACATGAACAAGCGGGATTTGGCGGGGCGTTGAAAAATATAGGGATGGGATGCGCCAGCGTTGCCGGGAAATTGCACTTGCATTCAGATTCACAACCGGTCATTGAACGAGCCAATTGCACGGGATGCCGGCAGTGTGTGATCAATTGCCGCCACGGGGCAGTAACCCTGGATGCGGAAAAGATCGCGGTGATCAATTACGATCGGTGTGTGGGTTGCGGGCAATGCGTTGCTGTTTGCCAGTACGATGCAGCCCGGCCGGGAGCCTCTTCCTCGGCACAAGGCTTAACGGCCAAGATCGCCGAATATGCCTGGGCGGCATTGCAGGGAAAAGCGCATTTTCACGTGAGTTTTATCATGGATGTTTCGCCGCATTGCGATTGTTGGAGCATGAACGATATAGCCATTGTGCCCGACATTGGCATGCTGGCCTCTTTTGATCCGCTGGCCCTGGATCAGGCCTGTTTCGACATGGTCAAATCGGCTCCTGCCACTCCGGGCAGCATGGCCGATCCGGAAAGCGCCCATTCGCACGAAGGGGAAAATAAGTTTGCTTTTGTACATCCGCGCACAGACGGGGAGTTTGGACTTGCCCACGCAGAAAAGATGAAGCTCGGCTCACGCACCTATACCCTGATTGAAGTATGACCGGACGCCTTTTCTTTTTCATGGCCCTTATTGTGCCTGCCACACTTTTTGCAGGATCCCGGGCAGAAGGTGTTTCCATGCCTTTTGGTTCTGTGTCCGTAATACCGGATCACAAAGGATCACACCCCGGTACCGTGGATGCATTTTTGCACCGGTTCTACCATAGCTCGTCGGCCGGTCAATACGGGGAGGTCCGTCTGGTTCCCGGCGGGAAGTCATTGAATATCACGGAAGGATCTGAATATTTTTCGCCCGGTTATTACAAAGTACGGTCAGATACACCCGGTATGGAAATCCGGGTGGCTGCTGCACAACAGGGAGCCATCCACCGGTATGCGTATTTTACGTCATCCGGTAGTCCTCAAAAAGAGGGGAGCCTGGTGCTTGATCTGCCCGGAAATGGGCGGGAGCAGCATGCCGGGGAGCAAAACACACGAGGCGGAGTGGCAGAAGCTCAGGTGGCAGAGATCCGGGTGGCAGATCCGTTTACCGTAACCGGGTACGTAATCAGCCGGGGAACCCGGGAAACGGGTCATACGTATTTTGCCATCCGTTTTTCCAGGCCCGTAAAACGCTATTATTCAGAAGCAGCTCCCGATTTCCCCGAAAATTATCCGATCCTGCCCGGGACCGTGTTTCCTGTCATGTTTGTTTTTGATCTTGTAAAGGGAGAACAACAATACGTGGATGACGGGGTGCTTGAGATACGGGTAGCTTTTTCCTCGGTAGATGCAGCCGCTGCATTGAACAACCTGGAAGGGACCCTGGAAGGGAAAAACTTTGAGACGCTTCAGTGGGAAGTTTCCCGGGAGTGGGAAAAAGAACTGGCTGTCATCACCGTAGAGGATCCTTATGGGAACGAAGAACTGGAAACCCGAAGGGCTCTTTTTTACCAGGCTCTGGGCCGGACCATGGAAACACCTGCCTTTTTGCAGGACCGGGACGGAAAATTCCGCGGGAACGACAACAATGTACATGCTTCCGAATTTTATCAAAATTATTCGGCATTAAGCCCGGTGGAAAGGGAGCGTTATCCGTTGATGAATTTCATCAAGCCCGAAAGAAGCCGCCAGTTTGTGGCATCCATGTTGGCATACTACGACCGTAATGTGCTGAAAATGTTGCCCGGGGAAGATCTGTGCACCGGAGCGGTTTCCTTATTGGCAGACGCCCATGCCGGAGGCTTGTTGCCCGCTTCCCTGACGCCTACCTTGCTGGATGCTATGAACACTACGTTAAGGAGTTCCTATGATCCGGTTACCTCCCTGGCTCAGAAATCCGGTTTTGTACCAGCCGTATCCCAACCACGTTCCATAGACTTAACCAATGATTACAGTTATATGAGCTGGTGTGTTTTTATGATGGCCGGAGCGTTGGGGGATGTCAATTCCGTAAATGAAATACGTCCGTTTGTGACTGCTTATCAATGGCTCCTGGAGCCTGAAACGGGATATGCCAGGCAACGAAACAATGACCTTTCATGGCACAACGATTCCGATTCCCTGGAGAACCGGGACCGATTGTTGTTCGTTCCTCATAACATGAATGATGTAGTGGAACGTACAGGCGGCAGGAAAGCATACGAAAAAAGGCTGGATTCTACGGCTCTTTTTGATGAACTTCCTTACCTGTACACCTGGACAGCTTCTCCGTGGAAAGGCCAAAAATTGCTGCGGGCCATGATGGATTCTTACGGAGAAACGGTTGAATCTCCTTCCTGGTTCGTCTTTTCGGCCATGGGACTGTATCCTTTGTGTCCCGGCACGGATCAATACGTACTGGGGGCTCCGTATTTTAAAAAAATGACCGTACACCTGGAAAACGGCAAAATACTGACAATAGAAGCTCCGCTGCTGAACCCGGCAAACATATACGTAAGAGAAGTCCGGTGGAACGGCAAGTTGTTGGATGCTTCATACATAACACATCAGGAACTTGCAAAGGGAGGAAAACTGGAATTTCATATGTCTTCCAGGCCAAGCAGGGGAAGAACGTTTCGCAGGGAAAAACTTCCTTATTCCTTTCTAAAAAAATAGTATATTTGTTGTTTCCTGACTTAATAAGATCATGCCATCCAAAAACACACTGATAGTCAACCTCTTTGGCGGTCCTGCCTCCGGCAAGACAACCTGTGCCTGGGAGATTGCCAGCAAACTGAAGAAACAACGCCTTGTTACCGAATACGTTTCTGAATATGCCAAGGAGTTGGTGTGGGATGAAAAATTGGATATACTGGACGGCAGCGAGCCCCACCAGCATCACATTTTTGAGGTCCAGACACACCGGGTGGAAAGGCTTATTGGGAAGGTAGATGTTGTGGTGACCGATGCCACCCTTTTGAACAGTTTGGTGTTCGGGGTGAATGTATCGGATACGTTCCGGAACGAGATCATTGAAAATTTTAACAGGTTCAATAATTTCAACCTGTATATACAAAGGACTTCCTATTTTGAGCAGGAAGGGAGGATACACAACCTGGAGCAGTCATTGGCTCTGGATGAAAAGATCATAGATATTTTAGTCGGGAACAAGATCCCTTTCCAGACTTACAGTCACCGGACATTGGATCTGGTAATTATGAAAATTTGTTTACTTATTAAACATTAACGAAATGATACTGAAGTACAACGGACCTTTGCAGATGCAAATCAACGACATAGCCCTGGTTGCCGATTACATGTGGCAAAAGGGTTGGGCAGAAAGGAATGCGGGAAATATTACCGTGAATGTTACAGAATTTATAGGGGAAGAAAACAAGAACCTTCCTGCCATTACCAGGATTCCTCTATATCATACGGTACCCGAACTGGCCGGTCAGTATTATTACGTAACCAGTGCCGGATCCCGTATGAGGGACATCGCACGCAATCCAATGGATCAGGGGATCATAACCCGGGTTGCGGCAGAAGGGAAAAGCATAGATATCCTGGCAGACAAAGACTTGCCGCCCACCATTGAATTGCCTTCTCACCTGCTTATGCACCAGATGTTTGCCCAGGAAGCCATCCAACAGGGAAGCCCGGTTTCGGCCGGCAGACGGGTTGTTTTTCATACCCATCCCACCGAATTGATAGCCCTTTCACACATAAAGGAATTACAGAGCACCAAAGCCATCACGGAAACTTTGTATGAAATGCATTCCGAGGTTAAAATGTGTGTACCCCGGGGTCTGGCCTGGGTGCCTTACGAAATGCCCGGATCCATGGAACTGGCCCGTGCGAGCATCAAAGACCTGAAAAACTTCCGTTTCATGTTGTGGGAGCGCCACGGTGTATTGGGAACGGGAACCAATATCCTGGAAGTATTTGATGCCGTGGATACACTCAACAAAGCTGCAAAAATTTATTTGTACGTTCGTTTGCTTGGCAAATAAGAAACTCTTTTTATGATACAATTTTTCCTGAATGACAACACCCGGGTGCTGGCACTTCAGACAGAAAACGCTTTGACTGAGGATCAGTCAGAAGCATTGTCGTGGCTGTTTGACAATGCGAAAAAAACAGATCCTTCAGATGCGTTCCTGGAAGGATGGTTCACGGGGCCGCGCCGCGAAATGGTCACCCCGTGGAGTACAGTAGCCGTAGAGATTTGTGAAAACATGAATATTCACGGCATTGTCAGGATGGAAGCATTTTACCCGGCCCAAAAGGACAGTGTATACGACCCCATGTTGCAGGAAATGTATTCCGGTCTGGACGAACGGATTTTTCAAACCGGACGGGTTCCCGAACCGGTAAGGCAAATTACTGACATCAACGCTTACAATCTTTCGGAAGGTCTGGCACTGAACCCGGAAGAGGTCGCCTACCTGGAGCAACTTTCCAAAAAACTGGACAGGCCCCTGACAGATTCGGAAATCTTTGGTTTCTCACAGGTCAATTCCGAGCATTGCCGGCACAAGATCTTTAACGGAACGTTTGTTATTGACGGCAACAAGCAACCGCATACCCTTTTTGATATGATCCGGAACACGTCCCGGGTGAATCCCAATTTGATCGTATCGGCCTATAAAGACAATTGTGCTTTTATTGAAGGGCCCCGTGATCATGTGTTTTTCACCCCGCAATTTCCGCACAAACCGGGTTTCTTTCACACTCAAAAGCACGATACCGTCATTAGTCTGAAAGCGGAAACACATAATTTTCCCACGACGGTGGAACCTTTCAACGGGGCGGCTACCGGGAGCGGGGGAGAGATCCGGGACCGCATAGCCGGGGGAAAGGCTTCTTTTCCCATTGCCGGGACAGCCGTATACATGACTTCCTATCCCCGGCAGAAAGATGGGTTGCAAAGACCGGAAGGCCGTCCCTGGATGTACCATACACCGGAAGATATCCTGACCAAGGCTTCCGACGGGGCAAGCGATTTCGGGAACAAATTCGGACAGCCCTTGATTTGCGGATCGTTGCTTTGTTTTGAACATATAGAAGGGGCTAAACGTTTTGGATACGATAAGGTGATCATGCTGGCAGGAGGCATAGGGTATGCCCGTCGGGAAGATGCCCTGAAAGCTAAACCGCAGCCGGGAGATAAACTTGTACTCCTGGGCGGGGACAATTACCGCATAGGAATGGGCGGCGGAGCCGTTTCCTCTGTAGCAACAGGGGAATTTGGGAACGCCATTGAATTAAATGCCGTACAGCGTGCCAACCCGGAAATGCAAAAACGTGTCTACAATGCCATAAGGGCTCTGGCCGAAAGTACTTCAAATCCCATCAAATCCATACACGATCACGGAGCAGGCGGCCACCTGAATTGCCTGTCTGAACTGGTGGATGATGCCGGCGGAAAAGTGAATATTGACAAGCTCCCGCTGGGAGATCCTTCCCTAAGTGCCAAAGAGATTATTGGCAACGAGTCCCAGGAACGCATGGGACTGGTCATGGCCCCGGAAGACGTTCCCCTATTGCAGCAGGCAGCGGAAAGGGAACGGGCTCCCATGTATGTGATCGGCGAGATAACCGGAGACGGTCGTTTTACTTTTGAAAATGCACAGACCGGGGAAAAACCCATTGACCTGGTACTTGACGATATGTTTGGATCGGTTCCGCATACCGTAATGGAAGACGTAACGGACGATCCCGTTTTTGAACCTTTGGAATGCCTGCAGGACAACCGATCCCTGACAGATTACGCACAGCGGGTCATGCAGCTGGAATCGGTTGCATGCAAAGACTGGCTGACAAACAAAGTGGATCGGTCGGTCACCGGATGGGTGGCCAACCAGCAATGTGCCGGGGAATTGCAATTGCCCCTGAACGATTACGGTCTGACGGCCATTGGCTACGTACCTTCGCAAAAAGGTTTTTCCGGAATTGCCACTTCCCTGGGACACGCTCCCGTTCCGGGCCTGATAGATCCGGCGGCCGGCAGCCGTCTTTCCATTGCCGAGTCGTTGACCAACCTGGTGTTTGTGGTGCTGGACGGAGGCTTGCCGAGTGTTTCGCTGAGTGCCAACTGGATGTGGCCCTGCCGGAACCCGGGGGAAGATGCCCGTTTGTACCGGGCCGTAAAGGCAGCGGGCGATCTGGCCTGCGAACTGGGGATCAACATTCCCACAGGGAAAGATTCCCTTTCCATGACGCAAAAGTATCCCGATGGCACAAAGGTGCTTTCTCCGGGGACGGTGATCATATCTACCGTTGCACCGGTAGCTGATGTGCGGCGTAAGGTACAGCCGGTGATCCGGGCAGACGCGTCTGACTCGGCGTTGATCCATATTGATTTTTCGGGAAGGAAGGAGGGCTTTTCTTCTCTGGGAGGGTCTGCCCTGGCGCAGTGCCTGGGGAAAATCGGCACCCGTTGTCCCGATGTGGAAAATGCCGGGGCTTTTAAAAGAGCGTTTGAAACGGTACAGGAACTGATTGCGCAGGATATGGTTCTGGCCGGGCACGATGTGTCTGCCGGCGGGTTGCTCACCTGTCTGCTGGAAATGTGTTTTGCCAATGTCCGGGGAGGCATCCGTTTGCGGGAAGATGTGCTGGAGGAACTATCGGGTGCGGACCGGGCGGCATCATTATTTGCCGAGTATCCCGGCGTGGTGCTTCAGATCAAGGGCCGTGACGTTTCCCGTGCGCTGGGCCTGTTGTTGCAGAACAACGTAATGACACGGATCCTGGGATATCCCTGCGATGAACGCAGGATCACCGTGGACCGGGACCTGTATTTTGATATTGATGCACTCCGCGAACAATGGTTCCGGACTTCTTACCTGATGGATATACGCCAGAGCGGTAGGGATAAAGCAAAAGAACGTTTTGAGCATTTTGGAAAGACGCCGTTGAAATTCCGTTTTCCTGAGTGGTCGGGGAATTTGGCAAAAACCCGGGAACAATTGGCCGGGGAAGGTCCGTTGCCCAAGGCGGCCATCATTCGCGAAAAAGGTTCGCAGTGCGACCGGGAAATGGCCTGGATGCTTTACCTGGCGGGTTTTGACGTACGCGATGTGCATACCACGGACCTGGTCTCGGGAAGGGAAACACTGGACGATATCCGCCTGATTGTCTTTGTAGGCGGTTTTTCGAACGCCGATACACTGGGCTCGGCAAAAGGCTGGGCGGGGGCTTTTCTGTACAACCCAAAGGCGAAAGAAGCGATAGACCGGTTTTATGCACGGAAAGATACACTGAGCCTGGGTGTTTGCAACGGCTGCCAATTGATGGCCCAATTGGGGCTGATTACCCCGGGATCACCGGAGAAATCACCCAAAATGCTGCGCAACGAGTCCGGAAAGTTTGAGTGCAATTTTGTGAATGTTACCGTTGAGGAGAATCCTTCCGTATTTCTGAAGGCTCTGCAGGGAAGCCGCCTGGGTATATGGGTGGCTCACGGAGAGGGGAAATTCGATTTTCCTGAAAACAAGGAAGGCTATGCCGTAGCGGTTAGGTATTCTTACAATTCTTATCCGGCCAATCCCAACGGTTCTCCCGGGGCGGTGGCTGCAGTTACCAGTGCATGCGGACGTCACCTGGCCATGATGCCGCACCCGGAACGTTGCATCTATCCATGGAATTGGGCTTTCTATCCTGCTGAAAGGGCCTCCGATGAGGTGTCTCCCTGGTTGTCCATGTTTATAGAAGCCCGGAAGTTTTGTACGAAATAAGGCAAACTTTTCCATCCAGTGTGGATACTACCAAACGTGAACGGCCGGCGGGTTGTGCATAATTGATCAAACCGTCGGACAAGCGTATTTTCCACAGTGTTTTACCGTTATCCTTATTGTAAGCGTACAGTACTCCGTTTGCTGAGGGAACAAAGACCTGTCCGTTGCAGGAAGTCACCGGTGAAGGACCAATTTCGTAGCCGAATCCTCCGGCCACCTGCCACTGGGATACCGCCTTTGGTGGGGCTGTATGAAAGGCAAACAGTGAATCGAACATGGTCTTGACATATACCTGCTGCCCGTCTTCTGACAGTCCCATGCTTTCCCTCCCGCCTGCGACTTCCCAGACGGTCCGGCCGGTCCTGGCATCTATGGCATAACATTTCCGTTCCGGTGTGGTTATGAAGATCTTCCCGTTGGCTTTAACGGGCCACACGGCTGCCGGAGAGTACATACGGCCCCTTTTTTTGTTTTCCCATGCCCATTGGAGTTCTCCTGTTTTGGGATGAAATGAGTAAAGTTCGTTACCCCAGGATCCGGTGACTACCTGGAACGTGTCCGCATATGGTTTGGATTCCATGAAACCGTTGATTTTGTCGTATTCCCAAATAAGGGTTCCGTCATCCGCATCCAGTGCACGGAAGGTGTTATCCGATCCGCCAATGTAAACTACATTATCAAGCACTACAGGAGATGCGACGATGGACTTCCCGGCGGGGTATTTCCAGAGAACCTTCCCTGTGTGAAGGTCCATGCAATACACGTTCCTGTCTGTAGATCCAATGTATACTTTTTGATCTGTTATGCAGGGTGTAGAAAAGATCTTGCCATTTGTCGGGGTGGTCCAGAGTGGTTCCCCGTTGTCCAGGCGAACGGCTTTCACGATCCCTTTGGTATTGGCATATACTACTGTTCCCGAAGTGGTATCGGCCATAGCGGCAGAGCCTATGTCGCTGTCATCGGTGAGGGACCAGAGAATCTCTGTTTGTGGGGAAGTTCCCGGGATTTCATATACCGGGCTGGCTGCAGTGGCGTCGCTTTTCCAGGATGGCGGGTAGGTAAAAGCCAGGGTATGCCAGGGCTCTTTTGTGTATGAATCAATAGGATCTGTTTTGGAAATGCGTTCCCGGAAGGTTACCGTTCCGTTGCTTATTGTTACCAGGTTGTATCCGGGCCCGTCGTATCCGCGGGCCTGGGAGGAACGGCATTTAACCGAAGGGATTCCGCCGGCGGTAAAAGCTTCGTTGATGTGGTAATGTCCACACAGGGTCAGTTGTATATTCCTGGTTTTCAGAAGATCAATGACGCGGTAATAATTGCTCATATCTTCTGTCAGGGGGTAGTGGTTAATAAAAACAACAGGCATTTTTTTGGGAACGGTTTGCAGCAGGCTGTCCAGCCATACCATACTTTCACGGGGAACTAGTGCCGGGGCCATCCGCATATTGGGCCCGGAGTTGGTCCCTATGAACAGTATTTTGTTATGAATAAAAGAAAATTGTTCGTAACCGAAAGTTTCCAGGAAGGTGTTGCATCCGCTTTCGGACCATTTGGAATCGTGGTTGCCGGATAGAATATACCAGGGTTTTTCCAGGGAATCCAGAAGGTTTTTTGCTATTTGAATTTCATGGTCAGATCCGAATTCGGTGATGTCACCGGCCAGGATTACAAAGTCGATGCTGTCCTGCGTGTTGATATCTCTTATGACCGTCATCAGTTCGGTTTCCATCAGGGGATTGTTGCTGTTGATGTGCGTATCTGCGATCACCGCAAAACAGGTACTTGAATGGGTTTTGCATCCGCTTATTAGGAGCACGGTCGCAAACAACCATAAAATCCTTGTTTTCATGTTGTTGTTTATTAAGCAGTGTTGTTGTTTATTAAGCAGTGTTGTTGTTTATTAAGCAGTGTTGTTGTTTATTAAGCAGTGTTGTTGTTTGTCAAGCAGGTATGTTGTTTGTCAAGCAGGTTTTTTAGCTGTGGTACAGGCATCCACAAGGTAAACCAGGGACATGTAAGGTATGCCCCCGTTGGACATCAGGCCGATTTCGCACGTACGGCTGTTGGAATACCCGGTTTTGATGCCTGCGGTTTCCAGTTGAGGCCGGAGTTTCCTCAGGGCGTAAGCGTTAATCTCGGG
>JBAZHT010000052.1:0-12305 GCA_041652255.1 Bacteroidales bacterium | reverse complement strand
TTTCCTTTTCCGTTACCGGTATACAACTGGATCATTCCAATGTTTTTTGCATCCAGATAATATCATAAGGAGAGCCTTTTTTTGTAATGATCTTCTGGAACCTTCCGCATTCAACAAATCCGTTTTTCTTATGAAAATCAATGCTCTTGGTGTTAACGGACGAAATGTTGGCCAGAATGGTTTGTATACCGACTTTCAGGGCATCCTCCTCAAGCTTTTTCAATGCCATGGTTCCCAGTCCCTTGCCCGTATGGTCTTTGTCAATAAAATAGGAAATTTCGGCACATTGTTTAAACGTCGGGAACGGATTGTAAGCATGTAAGAGGCAAAATCCTACAATCTCATCATTCTCCTTGATCACGTATGCCGGGTAACATTTGGTCATATCCAGGAATTTTTCGTAATACTCGTAAGGTAAAACATCATCCGGATAGGCGGCAAGGCTGTTGTCCACATAATAATTATAGATGTCCATTACGGCTTGTCGGTGATCGACAGACATTGTTTCAAAAATAACTTTCATAGATAAGTGGTTTAAGCTATTGCAATATAGTAAAAAAACAAATATCTGGTACTCCTTGTAATACCAGGCCAGTCCCATGCGCAGTATCTCTGCAGAGATGTCTTTGATCTTTCTGCTTTTAACCGTAACAATATAACGACCCCATCCGTCCCTTGAATGGACGGTTACGGTCACTTTTTGCCATGGATCATCTCTGTCAGTTTATCGGTAGAAACGCTGCTGAAAGCCTGTTCGCGCTCCGGGGCATCTATTCCGTAGATACGAAATCGTATTTGCAGGTTATCCCGGTTAAGGGCCGTAAAGGTGTCTCCGTCACTGACAGAAACAACTTTAACCTTAAAAGTTTGTGCCTGTAAAGTTATTGCTGAAAATATCAGCAACAGGAGGAACAGGGGCTTTTTCATTTACCGGCAGGTCCCTGGTATTCGGATTTACCAAAGCCCAATATGGGCAGAAAGATCCACGGGAGAACTATCAGTCCGATGGTAAAATCAGCCTTTTTCCCAAAACTTTTTGATAGCAGGTTCAGGCCCCAGATCAGGAAAATAAGGTTGACAACAGGAATCAGCAGCAGAAAAAGCCACCACCAGGGTTTGCCTATGATCTTCAGACCAACCAGGTAGTCATATATGGGGATCAGGCAGGCCCATCCGGGTTTTCCGGCTTTTGTGAAGATATACCACAGGGCAACGATCTGTATTACTGATACATAAACGCCGAAAGTCACCAACATGACAATGAATGGCAAAATGAACAGGAATTCGCCGTTGGCGAAATCGCAATTTTCCAGGTTTTCAATAAAACATTCCATAACGTTATTATTTTTGGGTTAATACTTTAATGTGGCACGAAAAGGTCCCGTTTTTAAGGCATCCCTTACAGCCTCTTCGGTTGTCAGGAAAGTCATGTTAAACCGGGACAGGGCTTTTCGGTTGGTATAGTAATTCTTAGTGCAAAGAATCTTCATATTATTCACGGATAGTAAAGTGGGAATACCCATTGAGCGGAGTATATTTCCGGCATAACCCACGACCATCAACAACGGCCGTATGAGGGGGATCATAAGTGGTTTTTTGCCTGTCAGGCGGGTAAGGATCCTGAAAAATTCAAGAAAAGTAAGATTTTCGTTGACCATCAGGTATTTTTCACCGGGTTGGCCTTTTTCCAGGGCATTGACTACGCCCCTGGCTACGTCGGCGGCATGTACGAAATTTTTTCCTCCGGGGGGATAAAAGACAATTTTCCGGTTAAGAGCCATCCGGAGGATCCGTCCCGAACTCGGCTTGTAATCATAAGGACCGATCATGAACGAAGGGCTTATGGTAACCACGTTGATGCCGTTGCGAGCTGCGGCATCGACCATTTCCTGCACACGGATTTTACTTTGGGCGTACAGGCAATCCGTGAAAGGTGCTGCAGGCGGGTTATCTTCCGTACCCGGGTCCTTTAAGGTTCCGTAGCCAAAGGTGTTCGCAGTGCCAATATAGACGAGCTTCTGAATGTTCATGGCCCGGCATATTTCCAGGATATTTTTTGTGCCTTGCAGGTTAACGGGATCATAATCCTGAAGTTTCAGGTATTTCTGGGATGTGTCTGCAGCCGTGTGGACAGCCAGGGTACAATCCTGTAATCCCTTTTCCAGTGAATTCTTGTCCCTGATGTCACCGGTAACCAGTTGCAGGTTGGGATGTGTGTAATCAATGAATTTTTTTTTATCACGAACCAGGGCTTTCACGGCATAGTTTCTCCTGAGCAGTTCCAATACCAGGTTGGTGCCCAGAAGTCCGTTTGCGCCGGTAACAAATACGGTTTTCATGCTATGGTGTTATTCGCGGATACGATCTCTTTTTTGACGGCACGGCTAAGCAAGGGTAAGCGAATGTAAATAGGACCAGTTTCAGGATCAGCCAGTTGAAACCGTTAGCCAGACTCAGCATGATCCTGTCAAGATAATCTATTGTTGCATTTTCAAACCTGACTATGCCGCCTGTCCCGGCATTGTTTATCAATAAAAAGATGTTATGCTTTTTGTTGATGCGTTCTGCCAGTTCAATGATCTGTGTTTTTTGTGTCAGATCACATTCATAACAATAAGACAGAACCTGATATTGTTCCCGGATTTCCTGACATAAAGCGGGAAGATCGTTTTCAGGCAGATCTACCAGGATGGTGTTGATATGCCGCCTGGACAATTCCAATGCAAAAGCCCGTCCCAGACCGTGGGCTGCTCCTGTAACTACGCAATAGCCATTTGTCGGCACGGATTTCATAAGGTGCAATATACAAAAAAAGTAACAATTTTCCTATATTTGAATATTATGGGACATACAGATACAGTAAATGCTAAATGGCTGGAAGACATGGTTTTTCAGGCCGGAATCAATGGTCACCAGGTGTTAATGGATTCGGATCCGTTGTTTGGCGGGCAGGACAAAGGTCCCCGGCCAAAACCGTTCATGCTGGCGGCTTTGGCCGGATGTACGGCTATGGATGTGATATCCATGCTTAAAAAAATGCGCGTGGTGCCCAAACATTTTAATGTCAGGGTGGAAGGTGAATTAACAAACGAACATCCCATTCATTATAAACGCATCCATGTGACTTATGAATTCTCCGGGGATGGACTGCCGTTGGATAAGTTGAAACGGGCGGTTGAATTATCCGAAAACAATTATTGCGGAGTAGCTCACGTTTATAAACAGGTCATGGAAGTGACTTCGGAGATCATAACAAGATCAGACGAGTAAAACACCCAGGATCAGCAAGATGCTTATATGGGCGATGACCAGAATGGTCAGGGATCTGTATTTCAGATAAAAAAATCCGAAAATGATCCCGATCAGGAACGGGATAAGCATATTTAGCCAACTGCCGTATGTGTAATGTAAAGCGGCATATAACACCGCACCGATCAATACCGCAGCCCACTGTTTATTTAAAAGTGAGTGTAGGCGGGGCAACATGTACCCCCTGAAAATGGATTCTTCCACAATTCCGGCGGTAACGGAAGTAATTATAAGGAGAAATGGCCTTTCGTACTGGTATGCCATCATCTCGGCCTGAACATGCGTATCGGCAAGTGACATTTGCATACGCGAAAAAAGATCGGGAATGTAATTGATGGCAAAAAAGAGAACCATCAAAACGATCACTGTAGGAAAATAAAACCAGATAGGGTATTTAATTTCTTTTAACAGAAAGAAAGGTTTTCTTTCAATGTAATGAACATAAAGCCAGATCAGGAGCAACCAAAACCAAAGCAGACCCCTGGAGACATATCCCCAGGGCAGGTAGTCGGGAATGCTCAGAGAAGCAACGGAATAGAGAATCAGTTTCAGGGTGACCGTCAGTATGACCCCTACAATGAATGGAGCCTTAAACGCGTTTTCTGTCAGATGCTTTTGTAAGATCATGGTTTCCGGTAAAAATTCAGACAACTAAAATACAAATTTTGTATCTTTATGACGATGAAAACTGAAAGAAATGAAAACATACAGACGAGAATTTTACATTGAAACACCCACCCGCCGTGCTTTTGTTAACATTACACCACAGGTTTTAAAGTGCCTGGAAGAAAGCGGAGTACAGGAGGGTTTGCTGCTGTGCAATTCCATGCACATTACCTCAAGCGTTTTCATTAACGATGATGAATCGGGACTTCATTATGATTTTGAAAAATGGCTGGAACGCCTGGCTCCCGAACAACCTTATTCCCAATACCGTCATAACGGAGTGGAAAATAATGCCGATGCCCACCTTAAACGCCAGGTCATGGGGCGTGAAGTTGTGATTGCCGTTACCCAGGGGCGGTTGGACTTTGGAACGTGGGAGCAGATATTTTACGGAGAATTTGACGGCAAACGAAAAAAACGTATCCTTGTTAAGATCATCGGGGAATAAAAATGTATTTGCACAGAATCTCTGAGATTCTATGGTCACGTAAAGGTGATAAGGTAACCTGTTTGCTTTGTCCTCATTATTGTGTGATCCCTGAAGGCAAGACCGGAATATGCCGTACAAGGCTCAATAAAAAAGGGATATTGTATTCTCTGGCATACGGCAATCCCTGTTCTGTAGCCATAGATCCTGTTGAAAAAAAACCTTTGTATCATTTTCTTCCGGGATCGCAGGTCTTATCCATAGCCACGGCAGGATGTAATTTCCGTTGTCTGAATTGTCAGAACTGGACCATATCCCAGGCCTCGCCGGAAACGATTGATCATTATGATCTTTCTCCCGCCCAGATAGTCAAAATGGCATTGCGTGAAAATGTCCCGTCTATTGCTTTTACCTATACCGAGCCCACCGTTTTCTATGAATATATGTTTGATGTTGCAGTAAAGGCGCATGAGAACGGTCTGAAAACCATCATGGTGTCCAACGGGTATATCAATCCGGAGCCCCTTGAAGCACTTTGTCCCTATCTGGATGCCGCCAATATTGACCTGAAATGTTTTGATGATAAAATGTACCGCCGTCTTACTGGAGGGAAACGGCAACCGGTACTGGACACACTGTTGAATTTGCAAAAAGCAGGTGTCTGGACAGAGATAACCCACCTTGTGATCCCAGGAATGACAGATAATCCGGTATGGTTTGAATCCATGTGCCGGTGGCTCTCAGACAATGGTTTTGCATCTACGCCTTTACATATTAGCCGGTTTTTTCCTGCCTATAAACTGCCCCATTTGCCTCCTACTCCTGTGAAACGGATCATGGAGGCCAAAGAAACTGCTCTAAAATGCGGTTTGCGGTTTGTTTACCCCGGAAATATCTAATCCGGAATATTCATGGTTGAAAAGATAAATATTCGCGCGGTTTTCCATCCGTCCCAGCCCAGGCCGGCCTTATCCCGCGAGCAGTGCCCCAGGAATTCTTCCAGGCTCCATCCTGTTTCTGTGGCAACCTGGGGAAGGAAAACACCGGAACGTCCTCTACTTTCAATAAGGACACCATGTTTGCCGAGTTGAATGTGCCCGGTATCCCGGATTTCTTCAAGAGGAGAAAGCACCGATATGTGAATCTTCAGATCCCTGAGTTCTTCTTTTTGTACGGGCAGAAACCTGTCGTCGTATAGGGCCGCTGCTTCGGCCATATCCCTTACAAGTTTGTATAGCGGGATGTCAGCCGTCATACGGCCGATGCATCCGCGGAGCTTTTTTCCCCTGTACAGAGTAACAAAGACGCCTCTTTGCTGTTGTAATACAGGAGGGTATTCTGAAGTTTGTTTCAGGGACAGGTGTTTCCCTCTGATAACTGCAGATTCAATTGCTTTAAGGGCAATATCAAGTATTATTTTTTGTTCTTCCGGATTCATACAGTCCCCGGAAGCGTTGCTCTGTTCTGTTACGGCTATGGCCCAGTACCCTACTACCTGCGACCTGTCTGCATATAATGGAGCATCCCCTGAATTTTTATAATCGATGGCCCTATAAGTATAAGAGCTGTTGTCTGCAGTCATGTACAAAAGCGTCAGGACCGAGGTCCACCCGCAGAGGCTGGTCGCCAGACCAGGAATGTGAAGCCGGCTGTTTTCCGTAAGTGTTTGCAGCAAAGCTCCGGGGTTGTTTTGAAGGATGGCATCCTTTGTGGCCGCATCTACTATCAGGGCGTCTTCGTACCCCGGGTAATGAGAAAAATCTGAACTTATAACAAACAGGTTATCCGCATTGAAGTAAGGAGATAATGCTTCGGCAATCTTTTTGCAGACTCCTGGGTCGGAAGTCCCCATAACAATCGGGACAATCACATAATCTTTCTTAAGCACATGATGCAGAAAAGGAAGCTGAACCTCCAGGCTGTGTTCGTCGCGGTGTGCCCTGCTGTCTTCCGAAAACAGCCCGGGATGGGCTAAAACAAGTTTCCTGCAAAAATCGACATCTGTTGTTACAGTACCATGGGGCATCAAAAAATCACCCTGAGTATAAACAGCCGCTCCTTGCAGCGCAATCTGGTGTGAGGATCCTATGATAAATATTCTTTCGTACTTTTTTTCTCCGTCTATCTGGTTGAATGCAGAGGCGGCTACGGTACCTGAAAATACATATCCGGCATGCGGACTTATAATGGCCCGTACATTTTTGCATTCTTTGGATTTGGCCCGGTTGAAGAGTTGCTCCAATTCCTGCCGCAGCTTATCAGGAGAGGCTGGATAAAACCTGCCGGCAACGGCCGGGGTACGTGCCTGGGTTTTCATCTCAATGCCACTGGTATTCGGAACCTTCCAGGGGGTCTACGTTTTTGTAAAGGAAAAACAACATGTTTTCGTGATTCTTCCACCAATCCCGGTATGCCTGCGCTACCTGGGAGTGGGATGTTTCATCGTCTGTTCCCAGGGGCTGAAATTGTTCTGAATCCCCATGTTCTTTTCTGATCAGCAATGGATTTTGTGAAGCGTAAGGCATGGTACCGTCTTCACTTTTATTAGGAGCCAGGCGAATTGCCTCCACTATCCATAAAACATATATACCCAGGCGGCATTCTTCCCGGTAAAAAGAAGAGATGGGATTGACCGGAAAAGTAGTGATATGCTCTTTGGAATCTGCGTACTTCAGGAGGGTAGGTATGGATTCACTGGTTAACTTAGGGAGCATCAATGCATCATACTCTCCCGATCGTAGAAGATCAACCAAATATTCGGCTTCAGGCTGATTGTCATCAATGTTGCGTTCACAGGAAGCAACGGACAAAGCCAAAAAAAGCAGTGTTATGATCTTTAACTGTTTCATAAAGCAAATATAATAATAGCCTATAGAGCGCCTTTCAAATGCTTTAAAGCCGCTTCGTAATCCGGTTCCTGTGTAATTTCAGGTACGTATTCAACGTATTTAACGATCCCTCGCGGATCTATAATCACGGTTCCCCGGGCCAGAAGCCTTACTTCCTGCATCAGGTATCCGTATTTTGTGCCAAAATCCACATCACGGTGATCCGAAAGCGTGATCACATGATCCAGCCCTTCAGCAGCACAAAAACGACGCTGGGCAAAAGGAAGGTCACAAGAAACAGATAACACTACAAGGTCTTTGAAATTTGCCGCTTCTGTATTGAAACGTCTGTTTTGTGCCTGACAGACACCCGTGTCAATGGAGGGATAAACTGCAATGACGCATGTTTTTCCGGCAAAATCCGAAAGTTTTACAGGCTCCAGCTTTGCGTTAACCACCGTGAAATCGGGTGCTTTGTCACCGGGTTTAATGGCTTCCCCGGCCAGTTCAACGGGTTTACCCCCCAAAATTACTGTTCTTTTCATAAACACAAATATAAAAAAAGATAAGAGTATATATCATTAATAAACACCGGGAATGATCCGGTATTTGACTTCCTTTTTATACGTATCCCACAGTTCCCCGTATTTGGCACGGCAGCGTCTGTCGTCATCCATTTGGCGGGTTCCCAACAGGAACACGTAATACAACGGGTAGAGCCATACCCAGGGAATTGCGGGATATCCCACGCTCAGGGCAATGCCTACACCCATAAGCACTTCGCCCAGGTAATTGATGTGTCGGCTTAACCCCCAGAAACCATTGACCAGCAAAGTGTAACGGCCGTCGCTGATCGTTCTTGGAGTAATCCCCAGGAAAACCCGCTCCGGTTCAATTTTGAAAAAATATTTCTGCATATTGGCACCCCGTGCCAGGCTCCACCCGGCAAGAAAAATTACGGCATAGACCATCAAAAGCCAGGTGGCCGTAGCGGGATCGGGCAATTCCACTGCTGTCCAAAGGGCGATGGGATAAAAATAGGGATAGAAGGTCAGACACCCGAATCCGAGTTTAAAACCAACCCGTTCAGCAAACAGATCGTACGTATAAAGGTGCACTTTTTCAAAGGTCATGTAATCCCAGACAAAATAGGAAAGCATTATAGCACAAAGCCATATCCCCCGCGGTACGTCCCCGAACTCCATGATCCTGTGCGCTAGAAATGCTATTACATTCAATTGCAGCATAATGGCTCCAATCATATACAACCACATTTTGGCATCTATCCGTCCTTTAAAATACTGCGGATTTTCCAGCCTTCCCAGGAACAGGTCCGCTAAAAGCCCTTTGCCGGTTGGTGTGAACGGTAAGACCGAGAACAAGGAATAGATCAGTCCGAATGTGCAGGCTCCGGCCAGGCTGTACCAACGGACTGTATACAGCCAATTGTAAGGTACCCAGCCCAGGTACCCTAAAAGAAACCAGATGGCAATACAAACCACCAGCACCAATCTTCCGTTAAGCCTGTAACGTAATAATTTGCCGGTATTGGAATCCCTTACATATCCTTCCAGCCAACGACCCGGAAGCAGGTAATGCAGTAAAGTAATAATGGCATAAAGAAACCATGGGGTGAAAAAACCGATAATTTTGATCATCTCTATAGTTTTTTTGTTTGTTGATACATCAACTCTATTGCCCAGCGGCGTGGTAATACCCTGCCCATAAGCCACCGTGCCAGTTTGTTGATCGTCCCGGGAACCATTACAGGTCCCTTCCCGATTGCGTTCAACGTTTTGGAAGCAACCTGTTCCGGGGTTAGTGTCCCGGGGGCAGGTTTTTGGTGTTGTGTATTTTTATATCCGGGAGTCAGGATAGCCCCTGCACAGGAAGCCAGCACATCTATACCCATAGGTTTTAGCTCTTTCCAAAGTCCTTCGGCAAAAGTCGTATTGAACGCCTTGGTAGCCGCATAGGTGGCGATTTTTGGACTCCCCTGGGTTCCTGCAAGTGAAGACATCAACACAATTCCTCCGTTCCCCCTTTTTATCATCATTGCCAATGCAAGGTGAGCTACAAGCACGGGGCCGCACACATTCACGGCCACGATCTTTTCCGGATCTTTCGCCGGAAGTCCGGCAAACGAGCCCACTGGTGCGTATGCGGCATTATAAACCACGAGTCCCGCGTTGACATCCAATTGGCTAAAAAAATCTTTGATCTGATCCGGCTCGGATAAATCTACCTTCATGAATTTAACATGAACCCCGTAATCATGTTGGATCGTGGCGGACAATTCCTGCAATTTTTCCTCCCTTCGGGCTATCAGATAAACATTCAATCCCCGGCTTGCAATTTCCCTGGCAAAAGCTTCTCCCAAACCTTCGGAAGCACCTGCTACCAATGCCCACGGGCCGTATTTGCTTTTAAGATCCTTCATAGGAGCGTAAATATATAAAAAATCCTAGTGCAATGAACTTAAATGTATCTCTTCCGGAGGATGTTCCATAGTACTGGCAGTCCATATCCTGTTAATGTATTCCAGTGCAAAATGATTCTGTAAAAGGTGTATCCGGTGAATTCCCTTTTTGGTCAACTCAATCTGATCTTCCTTTCTGAAAGCATACCCCAATTGTTCAGTGATCCGGACCCATTTGCCGTAATCTTTCATAAAATCAGAACCAAACAGGGTCTTATAGTTGTTCAGGGGGATTTTTGTCTCGTACAACCTCCAGTATATCCAGAAAAGACGTTCCAGGCGGGGAGAGACGTCCATAATATAGGATCCCGGAATCTGATCACGAATGGTCAGGGGGATGTACTCGTTAATATTAAACGTGTTGAATAAAAACTGCTTGCCGGTATACGTTCCAGCCGATGGTCCCAGTCCCAGGTATTTATCGCGTGTCACGGAAGAATATTTAAGTGTATTTCCTTTCAGGAAACTCCAGACAGAAACCTGTTTGTATCCTTTGGCAATAAGGGTGTCCTGTATGTGAAAATACATCTGTTTACGGGTCTTGCCGTCAGGCATGACCACATGTGACAGTTCACGGGATTTTCCAATTACACTATAAGGAAATGTAAATAAAGGATATAAAGTCAGTTGATCGGCCCCTGTGTCAGCGGCAATTTGCAGCGTATGGTCCAGTTCTTCCAGGGTTTGCCCGGGCATGGCAAATATCAGGTCAATGTTAAAATTACGAAAATTTAATTGTTCCAGCTTGTCAATTGCCCTGAACACATCGGGAACCGTGTATTTGCGGCCCAGAAAATCCAGGTATTTGGGATTAAAATCCTGTATTCCCAGGCTGATCATATTGCATCCCATCCTGCCCAGTTCAACCGTTACCCGGTTGTTGATCTCCTGAGGAGTCGTTTCCAGGGCCACGTTTTGCAGGGTGCATAACCCGCGTAAACGGTCAATAGCCCGGATCAGGTGGCTGTTCAGCAAGGTTGGGGTGCCTCCTCCTATATAAAGCGATTGAATTTCCTTACCCTGAAGCCATCCTGCATGCATCTCAATTTCCCGTAACAGGGAATCCCCGACATACCCGGCTTGCTGTTCGTGATAGAGCTCTTTAAAATAGGGACAGTACGGACACTTGTTTCGGCAAAAGGGAACGTGTATGTAAATGTTATCAACTCCGTCCAGATCCAAAGGCTCATTCGTGTATTTTCTGAAAGTCATGGTATCCCCGGAGCCCAGGAATTGCTTCAAAAACCACTTTTTATAAACTTCCGGGATACTCATGGGCTTTCACAGGAATTTACCCGTATAACGGATTGATTTACCGCTGCACCGCATTGGATTTCCTGTATAATGGTCTGAGTGTGATCATCAAAGGTCAGCACGGCTTTTACCGTGTGGTTGCCCTGGGTAAGGGTAATGACATCTCCTGTATTGTGAGGCTGGTCGTCAAAAAACCAGGCTACTGTCACCGGTCTTTCCACCGCTTCCACAGAAGGATCATCGTTCAATTGCAAGGTATAAGTATCCCCGGCCCTGTATGTGCGGCCTGTATAAGGGATCAGGTAATAACCCAGCGAAAAGAGCTGGTTGTCAGGCCCTGCCACCATGGCCGATATCTGGATGTTCATGTCTATATCGTACAAGTCTTTCCAGGTGTCGGTCAACGATTCCACGTTATTGCCCGCATACCCGCCCATAGGTGCCATAGGTCCGTTGTCGGCAGCCAGCGGATACCCCGAATCACTATCTATGACGTAATACCCGAATTTCACATCTTCTCCTCCCGGTATAATTATTCCAAACGATGACAAATCAACCTGCATCATAACTTCAAAAGACGGATTGTTCAACACGCCCGAAAAGATTGTTTTGTTACCGGCAGCAATGAACAAACCTACCTCGGTGGCTGTGGTGCCGGCCACAAGAAACGACATGGAAGCAATGGTATGACCTTCATAGGATGCAAGCTCCCGGGCCGAGAAACCCACGGCTCCGAAAATGGTACCCCCCGGAGATCCGTACCCAATGGCATATCCTTCCCAGGGTCCGTGTTTCTTCAATTCCCCCTCTTCCGGAAGGGGCGTTAACGTGATATCTACGGTAACCGTTCCCAAGCGGGATGCATCCACCTGATCGTAAGCCGGGTTATAACCCGCCTTCACGGCTTCCAGATGGTAAGTCCCCTGGCGGCTTTCCGTTTCAAAGACGAATGTTCCGTCTTCTCCGGTTGTTGTGGTAGCTGTTTCTGTTCCGGAGGTCATACGTGCCTTGGTAAACAAGGGACCTGGAGTTGTAATGGCTGACTGGCGGGCATCTCCGGCCGAAGAAGGTTCTTCAAAAGATAAAGTGACTTCAGTGCCCGGGACGGGATTTCCGTCGGGATCAGAAACGGTCCCGGTAATGATCAAAGCAGAACTTTTGGTTACCGTGAAAGATGCCCGGTCGCCGTTATCGGCAATATTCACCAGGTATACACCGGTGTGATTCCCGGCAAAATCCACTGCTGCCGGCGAAGACGTATCTGTAAAAGAAGTATTCTTCTTCGTTCCTGGAAAAGGGATCTGATGGTCAAAGCTGATGGCGGATTCTGGATATACCGCTT
>JBAZHT010000051.1:0-12586 GCA_041652255.1 Bacteroidales bacterium | reverse complement strand
AACCCTGGGCGATTATTACAAATACCATTATGTGAAATTTGATTTCTCCCCGGTTACCGAACCCGGCATATATTACATTCAATACGGTAATTGCAAAACGAACAACTTCATCATAGAAGACAACGTTTACGACAAGATTACCGATGCCACCAGCGACATCTGGATCCCCATCCACATGAACCACATGTATGTGAACGAGGCATACAGGGTATGGCACGGGGAACCTTTCAAAGAAGGGTACCTGCAGGCCCCTCCAAACACGGATCACTTTGACCTTCACGGTCAGGGCCCCACAACCGACACCCCGTACAAAGCACTGGAAACGATCCCGGGATTGAACGTTGGCGGATTCTTTGACGCAGGAGACTTTGATATTGAAACCGGATCGAACATCAGCGTGGTACAAAATTTTGTTCAGACCTGGGAATACTTCAAACCGTTGCGTGATCAGACGTTTGTGGATCAGGACCAACGTTACGTGGACCTTCACCGACCGGACGGGACGCCCGACATATTGCAGTTTATTGAGCACGGGACCATGCAACTGGTGGCTCAGGCCGAGATCATCGGCCATATGGCCCAAACGCTTTCCAACTCGGTGCTGGACAATTACCACCACCTGGGCGATGCCGCCTCCATCACGGACGGCCTTCCCTACAACCCCGAACTCGGCCCGTATGAAGTGGCGGCCGACGGGCGGTCCAGCGGAGTGAAGGACGACATGTGGGCATTTACAAGCCGCAATCCCTTCCTGGACCAGACGGCCGCCACCATGTTTGCCTCGGCAAGCCGCGCTTTGAAAGGATACAACGATGACCTCTCGGAAAGGGCATTGCAACAGTCAAAACGATTGCTGAAAGAGGCCACGGAGCTGATGGCCGCCATGCCACTACAAAGGCACGGACGGGGATTCGGTTCCGGCAATTTTGCCACCAACCTGCAACTTTACATCTCCACCGGAGAACAATCTTATCTGGATCAATTTGAGCAACAACTATGGCCGGCTCTTGACCGGAACGTGAGCTACACCATCCTGACTGCGCTTCACGCCATACCCCACATGGATGCCTCTTACAAAGAGAAGCTCCGTCCGTATGTAATTCAGTACAAAGAATATATTGAGCAGCTTGAAAAGGACAATCCCTACGGTGTACCCATCGGCCTGGGGAACTGGGCAGGCAGCGGAGGTGTGGTCAGTTTTGGAACCACCATTTGTTTTGCCAACCGGTATTACCCCGACATCATTGATGAAAGTCATGCTTTCAAGGCCACCAACTGGCTGTTCGGCTGCCATCCCTATCACAATTATTCGCTGGTAGCTACCGTGGGAGCCTCACGTCCCAAAGCGGTATTCTACGGAAACAACAGGGCCGATTTCTCCTTTATTCCCGGCAATGTAGCACCCGGATTATTGTTCAGACAGCCCGACCACTTTGAGAACTACGACGACTGGCCTTTCCTTTGGGGACAAAACGAGGGCACCATTGGCGGAAATACCGCGTACCTGATCTTCGGATCTGCCTTTAAGGATATGATCAATAATTAACGCCCGGAAAAGTTTAGCGCATCCCCAATTTCCTGTTTTCATTTAAAAGACCGATGGACTCACTTATCCTTTTTTGCACAGTCTCCGGAGTTTTGGCACTGGTGATCCACAGGATGTACTGCCGCCTGTAACTCGGCGCAAGATTTTTAAAATTTTCCAAGGCTGGTTTGTTCCGCGCAAATGCTTCCCGGAGGAATTCCGGAAGCGGCAAATCATTCCCGGGCAGCTCTTTAAGGGGTTTGTGGTTTTCCCATTTGCCGAGTCCCGCGCGCGTCATTTTTCCTTCTTTGATCAGGGACTGTGCGATCTTGATATTAACCTGAGACCATTTGGAGTTTTTTCTGCGGGGAGTAAATTTTCTGAGGTAACGTTCTTCGTCCACTTTCCTGAGGGTACTGTCAATCCACCCGAAACAGAGCGCTTCTTCCAGGGCTTTACGGTATTCAATACACGGTTTATCCGTATGCTTTTTATAATAAACCATCCAGATGCCGGGACTGCTTTCATGGTGCTTTTCAAGCCAGTTCCTGAAAGCTTCTCTGTTTTCAAAAAAAACCTGATCCGGTTTTTGCATTTTTTCTGTTATTAGGTAAGTTATTGGGTAATTCATTCAATGGCTTCCTGGCGGGATACTTGGGAAAATCCCTAATTACGATTAACCAAATAGCGACCTGCCTCCAAGATCGTTTTCAACGCTCCTATGCGGTTCTCCCGCTCAATAGAATAAGTACGATCTGTATCCCTGCAATGTTCCAGAATCAAAAGGGCTTTTTGTTGAAGCAGCAGGCGGTTCTCGCCAGCTAACTTTTCAAGAATCAGAGCCAGATCCTCAAGGTTTCGGATGTTGAGATCTTTCCTGTCCTCCAGGTATTTGACTGCCCGGGAATCATCCATCTGAATAAATCCATTCAAATCAAACCCTGCATTTTCCAGTAATTCTTCTGTCACTTCCTCAAATTGCTTTTCTTCCGGGATTGCGTTATTGGCATTTCCTCCGAAAATTCTGGTCACGATAGCTCTCAGCATCATGCCCATTTTTTCCATCTCCCTTAATATGTAATCCTTTTGTTCCATAATTTGCAAAGATAGAAAAAAGTGTCCGTTGCACACATTGTTCGTTTGATTGATATTCAATTAGTTATGAAAATCAACCCCCCGGGGGCCGATTTTCGTAACTGCCTCATTATGAGGCAAACGAACAATGTGTGCAACGGACACTTAATCCTTAAAAAACTCCAACTCGGCACCGCGCTGTTTTAGGGTCATGGCTTTTTCAGCGGGATCAAATTCCAGGATAACGCCTTCCACGGAGTATTGAAATTTATCTTTATCAAACGGTTCCAGGGGGAACGCACTTTGGTCGGTAGCTTGTGCTATCAATGAATTGTTGACCCGGGAAATGGTTATCTTTAAAGGGACCTCGTAAGAGGAATACGTACCGGTATATTGGTCCAGATCTGCGGGATCTACTTGATAAACAATAAATTCAGGAATTTCATAAGGCATCCCGTAGACGGCACTCAGTACGGCTATGGAAATATCGTTTTTATTAAAATTGGCTGCGTTGGAAGTCAAGGAATAAGCAAGGCTGTCATCAGGAAAATAAGTAAACACAGCCCCGAACCCGTCTATCCCTCCCGTGTGGCCGTAACCTTTCCTTTCGTAAAACGGGGTGATGAACAATCCCATGCCAAAGCCGTCCTGGATGGTCTTCATCATTTCCAGGCTTTCAGGGTTCACCAATCGGCCTGAAAACAAAGCATGGGCAAAGGCATTCAGGTCCTCCGGGTCAGATACGACACTGCCTGCTCCCATGGGAATTGACGGATCCGTCTGGGTCATCAGGGTCCATTCACCCAGGTAGCGGTAGGACGGACACTCGTTCTGCGATGAATCAATGAGGCCTCCCATATACGTATTGCTCAGTCCCAGTGGCCCGGTAATGTGTTTTTGTAAAAGTTCCGCATAAGGAGCTTCAAAGGTTTTCTCCAAGATGTATGTCAGCAGCACGAAATTGGAATTGCTGTACCGGACACCGCTGCCCGGCTCAAAGTCGCTCCCCCTTTCGGCAATCAGCGCCACCATCTGTGACTCGGCCCTTGGCTCTGTGTTCCACGTCAGGTAATCGGGATCGTCGGTGAAATTGTGGATTCCGCTCCGGTGGGACAACAGGTGCCGGATGGTGATCTTCCCGGCATTTGGCACAGAAGGAAAAAATGCATCTATCGTCTGGTCCGCTGTCAGCTTCCCTTGTTCGAAGGCTTTCATGACCAAAACTGTTGTAAATGTTTTGGAGATGGAGCCAATGCGGTATTTGGAACACTTTGCCGAGTTTCCCACCGACCGGCTGTAAATCACCTCTCCGTTCAGAGACAGTGCCACCGAGCCCCGGAAGCGGTCGGCAGCTTCCAGCGCATCAAAATAGGCATCCAGCCGGGCTTTGTCAAAATTTGCAGCCAGCGCCGAAACAGCCTGCGCCGGGACTTCCTGAGCAGGAGCAACCTGCCAAAAAACGAACAGGGCTAAAACAGTAAAACCAATTTTTCTCATTATCATTTAGTTTTTTATTAAGACGCACTTTGCGGAGGCAGGTTACAAGAGAAACTATAAGTCCAGAAAGAGTGCTTTGCTCCGGTAACAGACGCCCTGGAGCAAGTCGGTAATCTGATAGGCCAGACTGTTCAATCCGTCATTCATGTTCCAACAATTTGTGTATACCAGAACCGTAAAATCCATGGCCGGATCATAGGCGGTAAAGGTAAGGTATCCCTCGGTTGCCCCACTGTGCCCGTATCCCAGGTTGTGGGTATATTCCAATCCGCATCCGTACCCGGCTGCACTCAGGGTCCCCACAGACAAACAATTCATCATCAGGCTATTAACCGTATAATAATTGAGCACACCCTTTCCGGATATGAGCTTCCTGAGAAACCGCGAAAGGTCGTCGGGAGTAGTGACAATATTTCCCTCGGCAACAAAAGGAGACATGTTGAAAGCTGTAATCTCATCTGATTGATTATCAATCAGAATATAACCGTTTACCGCAGGATCCGGCATTACCTGGTCGGTCCCCATATCCGGCATTGAAGAGTTATACATGCCCATGGGCTGTAAAACACGATTTTCCAGGAATTCCTTATACGAGAGGCCGGTAACCCTTTCTATGATCTTTCCCAATATTGAATAGCCGGTGTTGGAGTAATGGTACCCGTTTCCGGGAGTGAAATAACTGAGTCCCGTCGCTGCCACCACCCCTATCAACTCATCAAAATGAATAGTATATAAAGAATCACTTTCCAGTACATAGTTAATGTAGTTCATTCCTTTATAAGGCACGTCAACCGAAACCGTGTCGGGAATATTGTCATTGGCCACATCAAAAATCCCTGCCCGGTGCCTGAGCAGGTCCAGGATGGTTATTTGGCTTTTGTTTGGAATGGCACACCCGGGGATGTCGGGCAGGTATGTTTGATTGGTCCCGGGGATGGTATCTGTAAGATGATCCCAGATATGTAACATACCTTCCTGGTGCAAAAGAAGGATGGCTGTAGCTGTAAAAGTTTTGGTACAACTTGCAGCCCTGAAATGCGTCTGTCCCGTAACTGCCTTCCCGTCCATGCCTGTTTTTAGAAAATACTCATCCCCGCCGGCTATCACCTTTAGTACCAAGCCCCCGGGGTATTCCGGGTACTGGTCCTTGTAATCATCATACATAGAATCCAGTGCGTCTGTAAGTGCTAGCTTATTAGCATAATACGAGTTGCCAAAATGATCGTATTTGCAACAACCCACTAATAGGATCAGAGAAAGCAAAGCAAGTACGAAATATTTAGTTTTCATCTTATGAGGTTTAAGAAATCCACATTTAGAGTAAAAGTAGGAAAAAAGAAATATATACACGAGTGCCTCGGGAGGTGGTAAGTAGCAACAAACTTGATCAATCACGCAATACACATATTAACAGCGCATTACGTATTTATGTAACAGTATTATTACTTACTACCTCCCCTTGAAATTGCCGGAAAACTGCAAAAACCCGGGGAGGTGGTAAGTACAAGAAACAATGTCAACGAATATAAAATACACACTATCAATATATTATGTGATTTACAAGCATTGCTGCCACTTACCACCTCCCCCAAAGGGGCTACTCTTTATAGCACGTAAGTGGCCACTTCGCCTGCTGCAAGTTCAGTAGTGAATGTTGCTCCTTTACAATCTACGTTAAAGATCTGCTTTGTGTCTATGTTGTTCAGGACCAGGAGCACCACTTTACCGTCCGGTGTCAGGAAGGCTACATTGGGCAGGTCGTTCGGATTGCCTGAATAAGCGGACTCTATGCGTGCAGAGCCCGGACGTACGTGTTTGGCTGCATGGGCAATAATGTACCAGGCCGGGTTACGGGTTACCTTATTGCCATCTATGGTTATGGCTCCCAGGCAGCTGGAGCAGCCCCCCAGGGTGTGTATGCTGCATTGGGGATCGGAGGCAAGGTTCCATTCCAGAGCTATGCGGCTCCAGTTGCGCATGGATCCGATAATGACCTCGCGAATGTGCCATTGAACATCCCCGGCAAAATTTCCGGGAGCTCCTATCCATTGCTCGGTAAAATAAAGCGACTTGTCGGGGTGGGCATCATGAACGGTAGACATGGCACTAATATTCCCGCCATAGAGGTGAAAAGCCGTACCGTCAATGTAGTCATAGGCTTCTGCGTCTGCCAGAACGGTGAGCGGGTAATCTGCACGGTCGCAGTTGTGATCATAAATCACGATTTTCGTTTCAATATTGTGAGCTGCAAAAACAGGCCCCAGGTGATTTTTTATAAAGTCTGCCTGCTCGGCGGGGCTCATTTCCATACTGGGGTTGTTGCCCCCGTGAAGCGGTTCGTTTTGAACCGTAACGGCATCAATCACAATGCCCTCTGCTTTCATTTGCTGAACGTACTTCACAAAATAAAGTGCATAGGCCCGGTAGTACTCCGTTTTTAAACGCCCGCCTATTGTTGAATTATTGGTTTTCATCCATACCGGGGCAGACCAGGGTGATGCCATCAAGCGGATGTCGGGATTGATGTTCAATATGCTCTTTAGAACAGGAATCAGGTACCTGCGGTCGTAACCCAGATCAAAATCTTTCATATCCACATCACCGGGGGTACTGTTGTAGGAAAAAGTATATTCATCCAGGTCCGATGAGCCCATGCTTACCCTCAGGTAACTAGTCCCAATGTCATTTTCGCCCACGCCAAATAATTGTTCAAGAATTTCAGCCCTGGCATTGCCATCCATCGCCGACAGCAACTTGGCACTCCCTCCCGTAAGGCTGAAACCAAAGCCATCTATCTGCTGGTATTTCTGATTCGTATCCACCTTGATTGTCGGCAAATAGGGATTGGTAACCTTTTTTACCAGCCCGTCCTGTATTTGAAACTTTGCCGAGCCGTCCGGTTTGGAAAGATAAACAACAGACTCAATTTCCAAATCAGGAGGCAAAACATCAGGAGGCGGCTTGGTACCGTCTCCGCGGGTATCACAACTTCCGGCTACTATCAAAGGAAAAATTCCACTAAGGATGCATATTAAAATTTTATTCATGGTGCAATTTATCAGACAAGTAAAGGTACAACATCAAAATTTAATATATATTTGTGTCGTAAAATTTTTGGATGTTTAACTCTTATTCGGATTCGGTAAAGTAAATAATCAAAGTCCTGAAAGACTTTGATTATCCCGTAAATAACTCAGACAATTTCCTGTCCGAGGTGTTTCAATATTTACATAATTTATAAATTTTATCATCATGTGTGAGAATCATTCGATTCACGGATTTGACGTGAATCTGATAGTTGAATACTTTTCAAAAATAAAACGTCAGGGCCCCGGAAGCCCTGAAATAACTCTGAAAGCTTTAAGCTTTATAGATAATCTGTCTGCCAATGCGTACGTTGCCGATCTTGGATGCGGCAGCGGTGGTCAAACAATGGTTCTGGCCGGCCAGATACCCGGAAAGATAACAGGCATTGACCTGTTTCCCGCCTTTGTTGATCTGTTTCATGCCAACGCCAAAGAATCCAATCTACAAGAAAGGGTGCAATGCATCGTAGGATCCATGGACGACCTGCATTTTAAAGAAGAAGAACTGGATCTGATCTGGTGCGAAGGAGCCATCTACAACATCGGCTTTGAAAAAGGACTTGGGTTATGGCGGAAATTCTTAAAAAAGAATGGGTATGTGGCTGTATCGGAAGCCTCCTGGTTCACGGAAGAACGGCCTGAAGAAATTGAAAAGTTCTGGATGGAAGCCTATCCGGGAATCGACACCATTCCAAACAAGGTAGCTCAATTGCAAAAGGCAGGCTATATTCCGGTCGCAACTTTCATGCTGCCGGATCATTGCTGGACAGAGCATTTTTACGACCAACAGAAACTGATACAGGAAAACTTCCTGAGGGAGCACGCCGGGAATGCTTTTGCAGAAAATTTTGTCGCCTACCAAAGGTATGAAGAACAATTATTCAGGAAATACCATGAATACTACGGTTATGTCTTTTATATCGGGAAAAAGATATGACACTTGAAGACCTGGGATACGATCCCTCGTTGGATAAATACCGCAAAGAGAAGCAGCTGGATTTGTTTGTCGCAGGACGGGTTATTTCTGAACACAAGGAAAGGTACCTCGTAAAAACAGCAGACAAGGAATACGACAGCAAAATAATTGGTAATCTGAGATTCACCGCAAACAGCCGGGCTGATTTCCCGGCTGTTGGTGATTGGGTTGCCATTTCCGAATACAATCAAAACAACGCACTAATTCATGCCGTATACCCCAGAAAAACCGCAATAGAAAGACAGGCCGTTGGGACACATGGTGAAAAACAAATCATAGCCACTAATATTGACTACGCTTTTATTGTACAAGCAGTAGACAGAGACTTTAACATCAACCGAATTGAACGGTATATGACCATTTGCTATACGTCAACTGTCTCTCCCGTCATTATCCTCAATAAAATTGACCTCTTGGGTGAAACAGAACTAAATGAGTTGGTTTCAAAAGTAAAGGTAAGGATAAAGGAGGTCCCTGTCTTCACCATTAGCAATGAAAACCTTAGAGGTATAGATGAAGTCAAAGAGTTTATCAAAAAAGGACAAACATACTGCCTGTTGGGTTCATCCGGAGTGGGGAAATCCACACTTCTGAACACGCTTTCGGGTACACGACTCATGAGAACGGACACGATCAGCTCCAGCACCAACAAAGGCAGGCACGTTACCAGCCACCGTGAACTTATTATCCTGGAACATGGCGGGATACTTATAGATAATCCCGGCATGAGAGAAGTGGGTGTGACAGAGGCAACCCGTGGATTGGAAAAAACGTTCCATCGCATTACGGAACTGTCAAAAGATTGTAGATTTAAAAATTGTACGCACACGACAGAAGTAGGTTGTGCCATAATTGCTGCGGTAGATAACGGTGAAATTGACAAGGCATCCTACCTGAACTATCTCAGGATGGAAAGAGAAAAAAAGCATTTTGAATCAACCGTTGCACAAAAACGAAAAAAGGATAAAGATTTTGGAAAAATGATAAAGAATTACAAAAAGAATCATTTTAAATAGTATTATTTGTACCAAATTTTGTATTTTTGGGGCAGATTAGAAAAATATGGGACAAAATACACCACGTTTCAAACTAAATTATCTTCCACCACCAAGAGAAAAAGTGGAGACTATTGATATTCTGCGACAGACTAACAAATCAACTGCAGTTTTAGCTGAACTTAAAGGTATTGCTTTGACAATACCCAATCAGTCTATGTTGATCAATGCTATTGTACTTCAAGAAGCGAAAGATAGTTCTGAAATTGAAAATATTGTTACTACACAGGACGATCTATATAAAGCTTTGGCCTTGAACAAATCAACGATCTCGCCACAAACTAAAGAAGTGGTCAATTACAGAAAAGCCCTTTTTTATGGTTATGAAACCGCAAAAAAGCAAGGATTTATCAAAGTAAATGATATCATAAGCATCCAACAGGAATTAGTAAATAATACCGCAGGAATTAGAAGCACACCCGGCACAGTGTTAAAGAACGACAAAACCGGGGAAATTGTTTACACTCCACCGCAGGATAAAGCAGAGATCCTGGATTTCTTAACAAACTTCATAAATCACTACAATCAAACTGACAATGAATTATCCCCATTGATCAATCTCGCGATCTTACATTTTCAATTTGAGAGTATTCACCCCTTTTATGACGGAAACGGAAGAACCGGCAGAATATTGAATGTTCTTTACTTGATACTTAACGGATTGCTTGATGTTCCAATCCTGTATTTAAGTTCTTACATAATTAAAAACAAATCAGAATACTATCGTTTGTTGAACAGGACAAATCAAGATGGGATGTGGGAAAACTGGATCATGTTCATGCTTAGAGCAATTGAAAAAACATCGAAAGACACTATTTCCAGAATAATCAACATTAAAGATCTTTTTGACAAAACAATCATAAAAGTAAAAAATGAATCACCTAAGATTTACAGAAAAGAGCTTGTGGAACTCCTCTTTGAGCAACCATACTCAAAAATTGATTTTGTAGTAAACAGATTGGGTGTTGAGAGAAAAGCCGCCTCCAGGTATTTAAAAGAACTGGAAAAAAAAGGTGTTTTGGAATCACAAAAAACCGGTAGAGAAACACTTTATATCAATAAAAAATTAATTGAAATACTTAAGAATTAACAATGCATCGATATTATTTAACAAGCTTATTTTTAGCTATATCCATTAGTCTGTCACTTTATTCCTGTGATACATCAAATACAAAAGAAGAAAACCAGGCCACCGATTATTCAAAAACCGAGAACTGGTTGTCAATCCCGGCTGACGGTTCAAAAAATGTGGATGTGTTCTATGTGTATCCCACCGCCTGGTACAAACAGGATGCGGCCGAGCCCAATTTCTGTGCTATTGATCACCCTGTCATGCTACTCGGCTCTCAAAGCGCTTTTGACAGACAGGCAACAGCTTTTGAACCGGTGGGGAATCTGTACGCCCCCTATTACAGGCAGGCAGATGCCGCTTATACGCTTACCCTGCCCACAGATGAGCGTTGGGCGGTTATTGACAGCATACCGGCAAAAGATGTGATTGCCGCCTTTGATCACTACATCAAGAATTACAATAATGAAAAACCTTTCATCCTGGTGGGCCATTCTCAAGGTGCCCAGGTATTGTTGATCCTTTTGAATAGATACATGCCGCATCATCCCGATGTTTACGCACGGATGGTTTGTGCCTATGTAATTGGCTACCCGGTTACGGCAGCATTCATGAACGCAAACAAACACATGACATTTGCCGAGAGAGCCGACGACACCGGGGTCATCGTTTCTTACAACACGCAATCCCCTTCTGTGGCACCGGGGGCAAACATAGTTATGACAAACGACATCGGGTTGGTCATCAATCCCATAAACTGGAAAAGAGACGAAACTCCCGCCACGGAAGAGCAAAGCCTCGGCTCGTATATGCCCGTGGATGACCAGGGCCATTTTGGAATGACGCCGCATTTTGCCGATGCCCGCATCAATTTGGCCAAAGGTGTACTGGAATGCACCAGTGTAGATGAAAATGCCATGTACCAGATCTCCGGTTCCATGGGCCCGGGGATATACCACAGTTTTGACATACCTTTCTATTATTACAACCTGCGGGAAAATGCACAAAACAGGGTTAACCGATTCCTGTCAGAATAATGGCGTAAAATAAGAATCTGGAAACAATGAACAAGAGAAATATCAGCAATGGAATTATTGCCCTTATCACAGTCTGTGCAATACTTTCGTGCAACCAGGGCAAGTCGGCCCATACCCCCTGGCTGAGGGGTGCCAACTTTACCCCCAGCACAGCCATCAATCAATTGGAATTCTGGCAGGAAGAAACCTTTGATCCAGAAACCATTGACAGGGAATTGGGCTGGGCCGAAAGTATTGGATTCAACTGTATGAGGGTGTACCTGCATCATGTTGCCTGGGAAGTGGACAAACCCGGATTCAAAAAGCGGATAGGCCAATACCTGGCCATTGCCGATAAACACAACATCTCTACCATTTTTGTATTTTTTGATGATTGTTGGAATCCAACCTATAGTGCCGGAAAACAACCCGATCCAAAGCCCGGGGTTCACAATTCGGGATGGGTCCGAGACCCGGGAGACCTGCTTTATACTTCACCTGACCTCATGCCGGTACTTGAGGCCTATGTAAAAGATATTCTTAAGACATTCAAAAAGGATAAAAGAATTGTCTTATGGGATCTGTACAACGAGCCCGGCAACTCGGGGTACGAAAACAAATCAATGCCCCTCCTGAAAAGTGTATTCCAATGGGCCTTAGAGGTAAATCCATCCCAGCCTGTATCTGCAGGTGTCTGGCACCATGGATTGTCGGACCTCAACAAATTCCAGCTTGAAAATTCAGATATCATTACCTACCACAATTACAGTGATGAAATCAATCACCTACACGCCATTGACACCTTAAAAAAGTACAACAAGCCCATGATTTGTACGGAATATATGGCCCGCAGGAACAACAGCCTGTTCAGCAACATCATGCCCATCCTGAAAGAGCAAGGCATTGGGGCCATCAACTGGGGACTTGTGGAAGGAAAAACCAACACCAAATACGCCTGGAATGAACCCATCTCCGACGGCTCGGAACCGGAACCCTGGTTCCACGAAGTATTCCGCAAGGACGGCACGCCTTATAAACAGGAAGAAATTGACCTGATTAAAGCATTGACTAAGGATTAAAATTCTCTGCAAAGCACTATTCCATGTAAAATATTTCCTTCCCCGCAGCTTTTGCATATTCAATCTCGCTCCTGGTACTGCCGCCAATGTAACCGTCCCTGTTGATCACATAAATGGCCTGCGCAAGATCAATCTTCCGCTTATGCATATTGTCAAGCATCTCCTTTGTGCCTTCTTCCCAGGCCTCTTCGTCCCCACTGTGCCCGAAC
>JBAZHT010000050.1:7072-12918 GCA_041652255.1 Bacteroidales bacterium | reverse complement strand
CTTTAAAGGGACGGTATTCAATATGATCGGTAATGGCCAGTACATCCAGTCCCTGTGCCCAGACTTCCCCTACGCGGTAAGTCGGCCAGACCAGGCCGTCTGAAAACACGGTATGTGTATGGAAGTCGCATCGTAACACGGTATACCCGTTCACCTGGGGCAAAGCCATCTCCACCCGGTTAAAATTTTTCTTTTCGGGAAAAATCTGCTTGTTCACATGCTGGGCAAACAGCCCCATATGGACAGTAATTAAAATGACAGACAGTAAATAGCGCATGGTTTATTGTTTAACGTTTGAATTTTTCAGATTCCTCATTTTGGCAAAAGACAGGATCAGCCCCAACACGATGGACAACGAGGCGGCAAACAGCACCCGGTACTGCCCGGGCAGCAAGAACGTGATGGTATGCGCCGGGATCCAGAACACCGGAATGGTCACCCCGACGATCTCTTTGATGAACCGTCCCCAGTCAATCTGCGGAATCACCTCGGCAACGGTCACCTTCTCCCCCGCGAACCGTTTGTCAATATACACATCGGTAATGCGGTGCGCCGCCATGAACACCGGACCGAAAGTGAAATTCATGATTGCCGAGATGAACAACGCCCGGCGCAACCTGGAAATGAACTGCACCACCAGCGGGCAGGTATCGCTGCATTCGGAGATCAGCAATCCCTGGGAAGCCGCACTGTCCACGCCCCCCGAGAAAACCGCAAACATCAGCACGATCAGCATCCCCAGAATCCCCCACACCAGCATCTTGGGCAGCACGCCACTGATCCTGACCCACTTCTTATGCACCAGCCGGGCCGCCAGAAACTCGCCCATCATAGAAAGAATCGCAAATTTTACAAATCCCATGATATAGGGAACCCTTGCCGTAAGCTCCACAAACACCTTGTGCGTAGGAGGCCAGATCAGGAACCCGGCGATCAGCGCCAGCAACCCCACCCATATTACAGTTCCGTATTTTGACATGAAGCAAAGGTAAGCATCTTCAAGATACCGCGCCACATGAATTTAGGCAAATTCTCAATTGGCAGTAAATCTGATTGTTGCACTTTTCTTAAAAAGGCAGTGGCGCGGTATCTTGAAGATGCTTACCTTTGTATATGCGCAAACTCACATTGCTGATACTGGTCTTCGCCTTCATGGGCTGTTCCGGTCCGGATGCAGGGGTCGGTATTAAACTGGCACGGGAACGTAAAGAGACCATTTCCGGACTCGGGTACCGGCTTTTTTTCGATCTTCCGGAGGATCCGAAAGCTCCCATCCGTGCTGCACAAGCCATCGGGTTCAGACTGGAAAAGCCTAGGCAAATCGTTCTGGATTTCAAGGAAGAACGGGCATCCGTCATATCGGTACAGGTAAACGGCCGGAAGGCACAATACCTATTCAAAAAAGAACATATTGTTATCCCCCGCAGGTACTTCCAAAAGGATACGAACACCATAAATATTGATTTCCGTGCCGGGGAGCAATCTTTAAACCGGAACGAAGATTTCCTCTACACGTTGCTGGTCCCGGACAGGGCCCGGACATTGTTCCCGTGTTTTGACCAGCCCAACATGAAAGCGGCCTATACCCTGACACTGGAAGTTCCCGATCACTGGGTGGCCGTGTCCAACACAGCCCCACAAGTTGCAAGCACAGTCATACAGGCAGTACCCGTTAAAAGCGGGCGTAAAACCATTCGTTTCCAAACCACCGAGCCCCTGAGCACTTACCTGTTCTCTTTTGTGGCCGGGGAATTCCAACAGGTAAGAGATACTCGCAACGGACGTAGTATTTCGCTTTATCACAGGGAAACAGACCCGCAGAAGATTGCCCAGACCGGTATCATTTTTGACCAGGTATACGCTTCTCTGGAATGGCTGGAGGCATACACCGGCATCCCCTACCCGTTTGCCAAATACGACTTCATAATTTTGCCCGGATTCCAGTACGGCGGCATGGAACACACCGGAGCTACGTTATATAACGACCGCCGGATGTTCCTGGGAGAATACCCCACCACCGGGGAGCAATTGAGCCGTATGTCCCTGATTGCCCACGAAACGGCACACATGTGGTTTGGGGACTACGTGACCATGGACTGGTTTGACGATGTCTGGACCAAAGAAGTGTTTGCCAATTATTTTGCCGCACAAATGATCCGTCCGCAATTTCCCGGGATCAACCACCGCCTGAACGACCTGCGTGCTTTTTACGCAGCTGCCTATGCCGTAGACCGGACCGCCGGCACAAACGCCATCAAGCAGTCCCTGGACAACCTGTCCAAAGCCGGTCTGATCTATGGAAATATCATCTACAACAAAGCTCCCGTTGTAATGAACATGCTGGTTGAACGTATGGGCCCGGTAGGCTTCAGTAAAGGTATCCGTACCTATTTGCAGCAATTTGCATACGGCAACGCCACCTGGGAAGACCTAATATCCATCCTGGACCGGGAGACCCCTGAAGACCTGGAAAGCTGGAGCCGGGTATGGATACACAGTGAAGGAATGCCTCACATACGAGCGTGTATTTCAAATGATTCACTATTTGTTACACAAACCGATCCGATGGGCCGGGGCCTACTGTGGCCGCAAAAGATCACCTTCTCCCTGACCGATGGGGAGCGGACAGAAACCCTGACCCTCGACCTGGAACTTGCTCAATCAAAGGCACCCGTTTCCCCCGATATGAAATATATCCTTCCCAACACCGACGGCCTGGCATACGGAATATTCCTGCCCGATAGCCTGAGTATGGAATACATATTGCATAACCTGGCCCGATCTGAAGCGGAAGAAACACGGCTTTCCCTGTTGATGACCTTGTACGAGAATATGCTCGCCGGGAACCTTACGGGAGATACTTTTATTGACGCCCTGATGAGTTACCTGCCTACCGAAACAAACAACCTGGTGAGGAATTCCGCTCTCTCTTACCTGGGAGAAGCATACTTGCGTCATACCACAGAAAAAGACGGTTCTGCAGAAATATTTTTACTTAAAATAGCCGCCGACACAAGGGAAGACAAAGAATACCGCCTGCTGTCCTACCGTACTTTGACCGGACTATTTACCGATTCCGTGATCACCCGACAATTGTATGATCATTGGAACAGAGGCAAATCATTCGATGGACTTCCTTTTGAAGAAACGGAAATGACCTCACTTTCCTATCAGCTGATGATCCGTTTGCCCAATAAAGCTTCCTTCATCCGGGAAAAACAACTGGAACGTATCACCAACCCCGACCGCCGGAAAGCCTTTGCCTTTATTGTACAGGCCGTAGATTCGGACCCGGTCGTACGAGATGCCTTTTTCCAATCGCTCCTTAAAGTCGAAAACCGAAACACAGAACCCTGGGTCATCTCGGCCCTGAGCTATTTGAACCATTTTCTGCGGCAGGAACACGCCCTGCAATACATTCGTCCCGCACTTGCCGAGTTGGAGGAGGTACAACAAACCGGCGACATCTTCTTTCCCACCTCCTGGATCTCCGCCTGTCTGTCAGGCCACAACTCCCGCTCCGCTGCTGACAGCGTGGCTGCCTTCCTGCAGGAACACCCCGATTACGAACCCCTGCTGAAAAACAAGATCCTGCAAGCCGCCGATAGAAATCTCAGAGATTCTGCGCAATAGCACTCATTGTTATTACGTATAATTCTGATATTCTTTTACTTGCATTTTATCATTATCCCGACTTGCGCAGAATCTCTGAGATTTCTACCTTTATACCCATCATGAAAAAGCAAATTACCTTTATAACCACCCTGGTTATTTGCGTTCTGGGAACACAGCGTGTACAGGCGCAGACGATTCCGGTGATCCCTCAGGATCCCCAAATTGAAAAACAAATTGACAAGATTTTGTCTAAAATGACACTGACCGAAAAGGTAGGGCAGATGACGCAGCTGGATATCAACCTGTTGCTGCCCAACATGCAGTCTAAGATGATGGAACTGATCATGCTTTCCCAGGAGGACCTGGAAGCATTGATCAAAGAGCACGGACTGGAAAATGAATACGATGCAGCCGATCTGGCCAACAAGGACAAACTGCGGCAGAACGGATTCAAATTCTACCAGCTTCAGCAACAGATACAGATGAAGAAGGGCGTTGAATTTGATCCGGCAATCATGGATACGGTATTTGTCAAATACAAAGTAGGATCCATCCTCAATACGCCCTATACCACGGCCCAGGATGTAAAGCAGTGGAATCACATCATTAAGACCATACAGGACAAGTCCCTGGAAGCCATTGGCATACCCTGTCTTTACGGGATCGACCAGATCCACGGATCTACCTACATCTCGGACGGCACGCTGTTTCCTCAGGGAGTCAACATGGCCGCTACCTTCAACCGGGAGCTGGCCCGCCGTACCGGTGAGGTCACCGCCTATGAAACACGGGCTGCAGGCATTCCCTGGTCGTTCAACCCGGTTCTCGACATGGGCCGCCAGCCGGCATGGCCCAGGCAATGGGAAGGCTACGGCGAAGACCCGCACCTGGCCTCGGAAATCGGGCGGGAAGTTGTACTCGGCATGCAGGGAGCCGATCCCAACCACATTGGCAAAGACAACATCTCGGCCTGTCTGAAACATTACATGGGTTACGGGGTGCCGTTCAACGGGCTGGACCGTACCCCGGCCATCATCAACGACCAGGATATGCGCGAAAAGCAGTTTGCCCCGTTCCTGGAAGCGCTGCGCAACGGAGCGCTGTCCATCATGACCAATTCCTCGACCATCAACGGGGTGAACGGGGTGGCCAATCCCATCCTGCTGACCCAATGGGTCAAGGAAGATCTGGGCTGGGACGGGATGATCGTTACGGACTGGGCCGATATCACCAGCCTCCATGAACGCGACCGGATTGCATCCTCATACAAAGAAGCGGTTAAAATGGCCATCAACGCGGGCATTGACATGGCCATGGTTCCTTCCAGCTGGCAGTTCTGCATAGATCTGAAAGAACTGGTAGAGGAAGGTGAAGTACCCATGAGTCGCATTGACGATGCCGTAAGGCGTATCCTGCGCCTGAAATTCCGTTTGGGCCTGTTTGACACACCGTACACCGTACTGGAAGATTATCCCCGCTTTGCGCATCCCGATTTTGCCGCCCTTTCACTAAAAGCGGCACAAGAATCCATGGTACTGCTGAAAAATGAAAACAACATACTGCCGCTGCCCAAAGGCAAAAAGATCCTGGTCGCAGGTCCCAATGCCCACACCATGCGTGGTTTGAACGGCGGATGGAGTTATACGTGGCAAGGCAGCGGAATTGACCGTTTTACAGAGCATTTCAACACCATTCTGGAGGCCATGCAAAACGAATTCGGCCCCGGGAATATTATTTACGAACCGGGTGTCCTGTACAACGAGCAGGGATTCTGGACCATGGAACATGAGCCGGAAATTGAAAAAGCAGTAGCTGAAGCCGCCGGAGCCGATTACATCATGGTATGTATAGGTGAAAATTCCTATTGCGAAACTACCGGGAATATCAGTGATCTGCACATTTCACAGAACCAGGCCAACCTGGTAAAAGCTTTGGCTGGCACAGGCAAACCCGTGATCCTGATCCTGAACCAGGGACGCCCCCGGGTCATTGCCGACCTGGTACCGCTGGCACAAGGCATTGTGAATGTAATGCTTCCAGGAAATTACGGCGGAGATGCCCTGGCCCATTTGCTTGCCGGTAAGGAAAACTTCAGCGGCCGTATGTCATATACCTACCCCAGCGGCCCCAACGGGTACACCACCTACGATTACAAAGTATGTGAAGCCCGCTCCCCCATTGAAGGACCTTACGATTATTTTGCCAACACCCACATCCAGTGGCCTTTCGGA
>JBAZHT010000050.1:0-7062 GCA_041652255.1 Bacteroidales bacterium | reverse complement strand
TACCGCTGGCACAAGGCATTGTGAATGTAATGCTTCCAGGAAATTACGGCGGAGATGCCCTGGCCCATTTGCTTGCCGGTAAGGAAAACTTCAGCGGCCCCAACGGGTACACCACCTACGATTACAAAGTATGTGAAGCCCGCTCCCCCATTGAAGGACCTTACGATTATTTTGCCAACACCCACATCCAGTGGCCTTTCGGATTCGGACTCAGTTACACGACTTTTGAATATTCCAACCTGAAAGCTAACAAGACAAGCTTCACCGCAGCTGATGAACTGGTCTTTACCGTGGATGTTAAAAACACCGGTGAAGTGGCCGGAAAAGAAAGTGTACTGCTCTATTCTTCTGACCTTTATGCTTCACTCATGCCGGACAACAGGCGCCTGCGGGCTTTTGAAAAGATATCGCTCAAACCCGGCGAACAAAAGACCGTTACCCTGCAGATCCCTGCACAAGACCTTGCTTTTGTGGGAATAGATGCCAAATGGGTACTGGAAGAAGGAGATTTCAAGATAGGCATTGGTGATCAAAGCCTGATGATCCGATGCACCCAGACGCATAAGTGGGAGCAGCCCAACCGCCCGTGAATCTTCAAGATGACGCGCCACTGCACGTTCGTCTAAAACGCATAACGCTGTATTTCTGCCGGTTGCGATTTCGCTATTGCCCAAGTGGCGCGTCATCTTGAAGATGGAACCGCATCTCGGCGGGATTTGCCGAGGTATAGGGATCCCAGCGTGGAAGGCCTTCCGCGTTGGGATCTCCTTTTTTCATAAAGGAGGTCCAGTGGTCAATCATCCGGTGGCTCAACTCACGATCTTCCGCGGTAAAAGGCCGCCAGGCACGATCCAGTGTGCCAAATACATACCACAACTCGGCCGAGTGGAACGCGCCGTTGTCGTCCCCGGGCAATTCACGGTCAAAACGGTAAATGTAAGCCGGCCGCCTGCCCCGGTATTCCAGGGCAATGCTGAGATCATAGAGCGACTGACCGGTCATGGCGGGACTCATATCGTCTTTACACCCCCCTATCATAATGGGTATGTCGGCAATTCCCCCTTCCATGGCTGCTTTTGCGAAATCTTCCGTAAGAACGTATTGATCAATATTGGGTCGGAGCATCATAAACCGTTTGTGTTGGATCATCCAACCGGTGAACAATTGTTGCAATTCTTCAAAGGTCAACGCCCTCATCTGTTCCAGTGTATTTATATCCGTATCGGCAAACAATTCCTGCCCTATCTGCTCCATCTGCGGAAGAAAAGGCGTTGTACTCAACCCGCTCAATCCTCCGCCACTCTGGATTATGGCGCGTTGCATTTTATCACGGCTCAAGGGCGAGGTGACCATTGCCTGAACACTACCGGCACCTGCAGATTGTCCGAATACGGTAATATTGTGGGGGTCTCCACCAAATTGTTCAATATTTGCAATGACCCAGTCCAAAGCAGCAATCTGGTCCAACAGCCCGTAATTCCCTGAAGAATTATTGGGACTTTCCGCGGTCAGTAACGGATGTGCCAGGTAACCTAAAAGTCCCAGCCGGTAATTGATAGTAACCAGAATCACACCCCTTTTGGCATATTCCATACCGTCAAACTCAATTTCGTGACCGAATCCCTGCATATACGCACCTCCATGTATCCACAGAGCAACAGGCAGTTTTTCCCCGGGCTTTCCGGGAGCAGGCGTCCATATATTCAGGTACAGGCAATCCTCACTACGTAACGGATCCCCGTTGGCAAAGAACTCTTTTACGTAATCGATTCCCTGACCGGATGTGCCGGAAACTTTATCTGTCTGCGGGGCGGCAGGTCCAAACGTATCCGCCATAAGCACCCCCTCCCATGGAATGACAGGCTGCGGTTCTTTCCAGCGCAGCTCACCCACCGGCGGTGCCGCATAAGGAATACCCCGGAACACATAGATACCCGGAATTTCGGTTTCCACTCCCTGAACCTTACCTCCCGTGATTTCCAGCACGGGTTCGCTGCTGCACGCAGCCAGCAGCATTATCCCAATAAACAATAGCAACTTTTTCATGGCTGCAATTTAAGGAATCTCTGAGAATCTTCTACCTTTGCGAGATGAAAATGGTATTCCTGGACGCAGCAACCATGGGGGATGACATTGATCTGAGCCCCTTTGAACAATTTGGATCTTTAACTGTATATCACAACACCCTGCCGCAAGAGTTGATCCCCCGCATAGCAGAAGCCGACATTGTGTTGGTGAATAAGGTGAAGATCGGGCAAGAACACATAAAGGCTGCAAAGGAATTGAAGCTGATCTGCGTGGCAGCCACCGGTATGGATATCATTGACCTGGAATTTGCGACCAAGGCAGGGATCACGGTGATGAACGTAGCCGGGTATTCCACCGACAGCGTGGCGCAGACCACCTTCCTCCACATCCTTTCCTGCGTACAACAAGGACCGTATTTCAACCAGTTTGCCCACTCACCGGCATATGCAGAAAGCGGGCTGCCCACCCATTTCGGAGGGCGGTATTTTCATGAACTCAGCGGCAAACGGATAGGAATCATCGGGATGGGCGCCATCGGGGGGAAAGTGGCGGCCATCGCCTCGGCTTTCGGTATGGACGTGGTATATTATTCTTCCTCGGGGAAAGACCGTGCCGGCGGGCAATACCGCCGGGTGGAACTGGATGTGCTGCTGCACACCTCGGATGTGGTGACCATCCATTCCCCCCTCAATGCAAAGACGCGCGGATTGATTGGAAAAGCCGAGTTGGAAAAAATGAAAGCCTCGGCCTATCTTTTCAACATGGGCCGGGGTGCCATTGTGGATGAATGCGCACTGGCCGATGCGCTGAACGAAAACCGGCTTGCCGGGGCAGGGATGGATGTGTTTTGTGCCGAGCCGCTCCCCGCGGATCATTGTTATTACAAGGTAAAAGACCGGTCAAAACTATTCCTGACACCGCACATTGGATGGGCTTCCATAGAAGCACGGAAGCGCCTGGTGGCCATGATGGTGGATAATATCAATCAATATAAAGCTTCCCGTTCAGGTGATCGATCTCGTGCTGAAAAATAACCGCCGTAAATCCTGAGACCGTATCACGGACTGTTTGCCAGGAATCCTGGTTTCTGTATGCAATCACCACCTGTGTGGAACGCAAGACCGTATCCCTTTCTCCCGGAACAGAAAGGCAACCTTCCCATCCCCACTTTTTCTCTTCACTGTACTTCTCAATTACAGGGTTAACATAGAATTCAAAAGGTTCGCCTTCCTTATCCAAACGTTGTACAGCAATCAATTGCTTGCTGATACCCACCTGAGGGGCGGCAATCCCCACCCCGGTGTTGGCAGTGTCCCGGACGGTTGCCAGCATACGTGCTTTTAACGTGGCATAGGCCTTTGTTTTCATATCCCTGCGATTCAGGGGGCCGGCCTTCAAATGCAGAAACCGCAACTCTTCCGGCACCTGGTTGGTAAAAAGTGCCATCATTTGATCCGAGTCACCGGGTTTGCCAATACGGTGTTTCTCTATAGATGAAAAATTGCTACAGGCAACCGCCAGCAATAATAGAAAAGACAGGAGTGTTTTTTGCATGGTCAAAGGTAGGAATCTCAGAGATTCTGCGCAACAGCATCCGAATAAAAAATGCAAGACCCTGCATGTGAAGATCTTGCAATTTTGTGCCGACGGGACTTGCGCAGAATCTCTGAGATTACTTCCGCTTCACAATGATCACTCCTTTTCTGCCTTTTTCGCCGTATTTTTCAATAGCTTTATCATCCTTCAGGACTTCTATGCTTTCAATATCTTCGGGATCAAGTTCTTGAAGATCTTCAACTTCCTTACCATCGACAATAACCAGTACATCTTTTGGAATTTTTGTAACATCCTGTCTTACATCGGATTGATTTGAATCACCCACTACAATAAAACCATCCAAAACTTGAAGTTTCTTTAGATCTTTCAATTCCTTTATGGTTTTTGCGCTATCCAGGTCATTACCTCTTAACGAGAAAATCATAGGCATCACATAAGTAACTTTGACCGGAACACCTTCTTTCATAGCTGGTTTTTCCCATCTGGGTGAAGATTTTATGACACGCAAAACCTCGGCATCTATGGAAGCATGAACTCCTCCGATAATCTCAACCTGAGTAATAGTGCCTTCTTTCGAAAGCTCATAAGATACCAAAAGCCTTCCTCCGGCTCCTTCATTTTTTGCATCCTCCGGATATTTCATATGTTGCATCACCCAAAAAGCAAATTCATTTTCCCCTTTTCCGTTGGCAAATACGGCAGGTTCCAATCCAAGGTCTTCCGGGTTCTCAGACTGTTTTACCTGCTTTTCTTCCTTATCCTTTCTGAGCGAAAAATTCAAGGGAAAATTGTACCGCACCCTTACGTTCTTGCCTTTATATATCCCGGGACGTTCCCATTTTGGGGATGACTCCAGAACGCGAATAGTTTCTGCGTCCAGGAGGGGATCTACACCTCTGAGTATTTCAACATTTGTAACATATCCCTCTTGGTTTACAACAAAAGCGGCTACTACCCTTCCCTGAATTTTTTTATTTTTGGCTTCCTCCGGATATTTTATATGTTCAAATACCCAGCGGGTAAATGCATCTTCCGCTTCACCGTTAGCAAATAAAGGCCTTTTTTCAACAGTGGCCAGGGGAACCAGCGTATCCTGCCCGCCCTGGGGAAGGGGAATGGCATCGGGCGAAACGGGAACGGCTGCCGGAGGTGCCGGCGGAGGCAAGGGAGGGGTTACGGGTTTAATGTTCTGCTGCAAAGAAATTTTTATATCTTTGACAGAGGATATCTCTGACAACCTGCCGGAGATTTCAGGTGTTGCAAATGCCGTAATGGCAATGAATGCGAGAGGCAGAGCGTACATGCACTTTGCAAACGCCCATTTGCTTGATTTCTTTTTCCACATCATGGTGATTCTTTTTTTGAGTTTGCTGTGATTAAAGCTGTTGACCATGGAGTAGCGTCTTGTGCCAACAGCTTTCTTTATTAATAATAATTGGTATTGTTTTGCATTAATGCCTGCTTTAAGGACTGCATCGTCGGCCTGAAATTCATGTACCTGCTGAATGGATTGTTTCATGAGCCACGCTGCGGGATTGAACCATTGAAAAAGAATGAGCAGGTCTGTTAAGATCAGGTCCCGTGAATGGCCCATGCGAATATGCGATAATTCGTGGATAAGGATATCCCGCCCGTCTTCTGTCATGTCGTTTTCAGAAACGACAATGTAGCGCATCCAGCTAAACGGGGCCGTCTCCTGATTATGGACCAGCAGCTTAACTTTTTTCCTTACTCCGGCCAGTTGCTTGCATTCGTCCAGCAGTTCTTCAAATGCGGTTTCTTTTCTGTTGTGTTTGTTTCTCCACAATATGGCCGCCAGTTTAACATAGGAAATGATATAGAAAACAAAACAGGCCAAAACGCCTGAGAAGTATACCAGGAGGATCCATTGTACCATACGGGCCATGGCAATAGATCCGTCTGAGGGATCCATCACGCTGGCGGTCATACCTTCTGAAATAATGAGCATCTGCCCGTCCTGTTGCTTTTGTCCAAACAAGGCAAGGGGATCAAAGGATTCCAAAACGCAGAAAGGAAGCAACAGGGAAACAGGGATGATCAGTAACCATACAATCCTGTTAAACCTGTGAAATGTTTCCTTTGCCAATAACAGACGGTTGAACAGGTAAAAGAACAGCAGGAAAATGCCGGCTTTCAATAAATATGTGACAAAAGCACCCATGATCAATTGTTTTTTTGCTCCACTTCCGATATGAGTTTTTTCAATTCGTCCAGGGAGATAGCCTCTTCCTCAATAAGTGAAGAAACCGCACTGAATGCAGAACTGCTGTAATACTTACGAATGACTCCTTTAAGTGTTGATTTACGGAAGTCTTCACGACTAACTACGGGATAGTACTGGTGTGTATTACCAAAGGCATTGTGGTTCAAAAAATCTTTTTCCTCCAGTCCCCGTACTATGGTTGACAGTGTATTGAAATGCGGCCTGGGTTCAGGGTAGAAGTCCAAAAGTTCCCGTACGAACAGGGGCCCCCTGTCCCAAAAAAAGGTCATTACCTCTTCTTCTTTTGCAGTAAGTTTCATGGTGTATAATTATTTACACCGCTAATATAACTATATTTTTTAGTTATACAACTATTTTATATAGTTAATTGAAAAAATTACTGTTTCCGGGCTATGATTTTTAGTTGGACATTATCCAGGCCCCTGTATGCGGTCATGTACATTTTATCCCCTTTGATCGTCAGATGCCAATTGTCGTGATGGTGCTTGTGATTTCTTTTTATCCCGTTCCATTCTTTGATGGCATGACCTACCAAAAAATCCCCGTACAAATGATAACGGTGCGGTGAATTGGGTGTCACTGTCCAGGACCGGCCGTCAAACACATGGAAATTATACATTTCTCCGTCAATAAACTCCATACGGAACCTCTTCCCTTCCATTTCATATTCCCAGGTTCCAAGAATTGCTTGTGAATAATCTTCTTTGGGTTTACGCAAAGTGATTGGCCTGTGATCAGAGATATAAACTCCGGCAAAATACGGCTCGGCATAAAAATACACCAGTTTATCCGGGGTAAGTTTTAAAATATTCAGGTTCAAATCCACGGGAATACCCAATGGAGATGTTCCGGTTATCCTTATGGATCTTTTTGTCTCTGAAAGGAACCGGAATGTATAATCTTCTCCGTGATACCAACGAACATTGACAGAATCTTCGTACAAAGGAGAAGCGTGCATTTCCGTTCCGTCCGGGTCAAACCGCAGTACAAAAAAATCGTTTGTATGAATATCCTGCCCGTCAACACTTTCTATAACCCAGGTTCCGTAGAGCAATTCTTCTTTTATTTCGTTTTTACAGCCTGAAATTGAGAGGAGCAGCAGACCAGCTAGTGTTGTAATTAATTAAAAAGTAAACTATATTTTTAAGGGTTTACCGGTGTATGTCCACTCGAAAGGTTTAGCCCTTGTCTTGTTGTATGTATCGACATACTCCAGCAGCTGAGCCGATAAT
>JBAZHT010000049.1:0-13087 GCA_041652255.1 Bacteroidales bacterium | reverse complement strand
TCATTCACATTGAACCGGGCCCCGACTTTTTTGAAAAGATCTTCGTGGGCCAGGAATCCTTCAGGATTAATACCGGCAAATTCCATAAAACGCAACAAAAGCAACGACTGTTCTTTGGCTTCTATGTTTTTTTTCAATCCTTCGCAAACGGATTCAATGATTTTATCCTTATCCAGGGTCGGGGACATCTGATACAATTCCCTAAGATCCCTGTACAATCCCAGGTACGTTTCCTGGCGGCGTATGCCAAAATGCTGATTCAGATAAGCTTTAATGAGTTTTTCGGATCTTTCTTTGTCTATCCCTGCCACAGCTCCAAAAAGAGCGAACAGGTTCAGCAATCCGGATAATACCAAATCGTTCATAATGAATTGGATTTTTTATCTTTCCAATAGTAAAAGATCAAAAACGGGATTCCCAGCACACTTCCCACAATATCGGCCGCCACATCGGTTATGTCGCCAGTACGGTAGGGCAGGTAATACTGGATCAGCTCTGTTATCACCCCAAAAATGAATCCCGACCACAATATAAATATTTTTGTTACTATCCATCCGGGTCTTACAGCAGCCCAGGCAAGAGGTACTATGGGAATAAAGAGCAGGGCGTGTAATACCTTATCGGGTTGTACCCCCAGGAAGGAAGCCAGCCATACAAACAGACCGTTTTTCTTGAACCGGGGCAGGGCATCTCCTGTTGAAAACAGAAAATAAGTACATACTCCCAGGTATACTACAAAGAAGCAGATCCAGAAAATATTCCGGCTTTTTTGTTTTATACGAGTTTTTTTAGCCAATGTTTACTATTCAATTTTTTATCCAGTATCCCGGAAAGACTGTCTATGGGTATTCGCTCCTGGAGCATCGTGTCCCTGTCCCTCAACGTGACCGTTCTGTCTTCAAGTGTTTGATGGTCAACGGTTATGCAATAAGGAGTTCCAATAGCATCCATCCTGCGGTAACGTTTTCCTATGCTGTCTTTCTCATCATACAGGCAGTGGTGTTCCAGGCGGATTGTTTTTAAAATTTCGTGCGCCACTTCTGGCAATCCGTCTTTTTTTATCAGGGGAAACACGGCCAGTTTAACCGGGGCCAAAAAGGGCGGAATTCTCAAAACCACACGGGTTTCACCGTCTTCCAGTGTTTCTTCCCTGTAAGAAGCGGACAAGACAGACAAAAACGTACGGTCCAGTCCTATAGAGGTTTCCACTACGTAAGGGATGTAGCTTTCATTGGTTTCCGAATCGAAATACCTCATTTTACGGCCCGAATATTCTTCGTGACGCGACAAATCAAAATCGGTCCTGGAATGGATCCCCTCCAGTTCCTTGAACCCAAAAGGAAACTGAAATTCAATGTCACAGGCGGCATTGGCATAATGGGCCAGTTTGTCGTGATCGTGAAAACGGTAATATTCCTCTCCCAATCCAAGGGACAAATGCCAACGCAAACGCATTTCTTTCCAATAGCGATACCAAGTCATTTCTTCACCCGGTTTAACAAAGAACTGCATTTCCATCTGCTCGAACTCCCGCATCCTGAAAATAAACTGCCTGGCCACGATCTCGTTCCTGAAAGCTTTGCCTATTTGTGCAATTCCGAATGGAATTTTCATGCGGCCGCTTTTTTGGACATTCAGGAAATTCACAAAAATTCCCTGAGCCGTTTCCGGACGGAGGTATATCTGGGAAGCACCTTCTTCCGTGCTTCCCAGTTTCGTGCTGAACATAAGGTTGAATTTCCTGACTTCTGTCCAGTTTTTGGAGCCGGAAACAGGGCATGCGATCCCGCAATCCACTATCAATTGACGCAGCCCGTCCAGATCGTTGTCATTCAGAGACTTGACCATCTTGTCCCGTACGGCGTCAATTTTTGCCTGTTCCCTCAACACATTGGGATTGGTAGCCAGGAACTGTTGTTGGTCAAAAGTCTCTCCAAAACGTTTTTTCCCTTTTACAACTTCTTTGTTGATCTTTTCCTCCAGTTTGGACAGATAATCTTCCAAAAGCACATCTGCCCTGTATCGTTTTTTGGAGTCTTTATTGTCAATAAGCGGGTCGTTGAAAGCCGAGACATGGCCGCTGGCCTCCCACACCCTGGGGTGCATAAAAACGGCTGAATCCAGTCCTGTAATGTTATCATACATCCTTACCAGCGAATCCCACCAATATTTTTTTATATTGTTTTTCAATTCCACCCCGTTCTGTCCGTAATCGTAAACGGCCCCTAATCCGTCATAAATATCACTGGAGGGGAAAATGAATCCGTACTCTTTGGCGTGTGCAATAATGTTCTTGAATAATTCTTCCTGTGTCATAAATCTTTTAGTAAAAATCCTCCAAAGATAGGTTTTTTGGAAGAATCTCTTCCAGCAATTCCAGGGCAAAAGGCCTTTCCTTTAAACGGGGATGCGGCAGGATAAGGTTCTTGGTGTGTGTTTTGACCCTGTCATATAGCAAAATATCTATGTCTATGAGTCTGGATTCGTAAGGTTTCGGAATCTCCCGGGAATATGAAGATCCTTTACGTATCCTGCCCAGTTTTTTTTCAATTTCCAGGCATTTTTCCATTAATACTTCCGGTCCCAGTGCCGTTTCCAGGCATACAACCTGGTTCAAAAAGGCGTTTACGGGCCGGTTAAATCCCCAGGGTTCCGTTTCTTTTCGTGTGGAAACAGTTCTGATTCGCCCCAGTTCCCGCAAGGAGTCCAGGGCATGTTGCAACATCCCGTCCCTGTTTTCCATATTGCCCCCCAGAAGAAGATACGCTGTATGCATAAATGCCTGCTTTAAAACATGCCGTAAAGGCCGGTATCCAGAAGCGCTTCTTCACTCATGCGTGAAGGGTCCCACGGGGGATCAAAAGTAAGGGTTACGGTTGCCCGTGATACACCCGGAACCTGGCTGACCGCAATACGCGCATCTTCCACTACTTCGTCTGCCATGGGACAATTGGGGGCCGTTAGTGTCATGGTTACCTTTACAGGAAATCCTTCCGCCGTTTCTTCCCCTATGGCAATGTCATAGATCAGACCAAGATCTACGATATTGGCGGGTATTTCGGGATCAAAAACCTGCTTTAAAGCCAGTCTGATGTTATTTTCCAGTTCCATTCAGGAGGGTTTTTCAGTGTTTGCAACAAGGGCATACATCTGTATTTGTTGAATCATGGACAATAAACCGTTGGCCCTTGTGGGAGACAGGTGTTCCTTAAGTCCTATCTTTTCTATGAAATCCATATTGGAATCCAGTATCTCTCCAGGCGTATGTCCGGAAAAAACGTGAACGAGAAGCGATATGATTCCTTTGGTGATCAGGGCGTCGCTATCTGCTTTGAAGTACAGTTTTCCGTTTTCTCTTGTGACATCAAGCCAAACTCTTGACTGACATCCTTTTATAAGATTTTTATCCTGCTTGGACTGCGCTTCCAGGGGGGTCAGGTTTTTGCCCAGTTCAATCAGGTATTCGTATTTATCCATCCAATCTTCCAAAAAGGAAAATTCTTCCACGATCTTTTGTTGTTTTTCCGGTATGGTCATAAAAAGTTTCTTTAACGAAGTATCTTCAGCACTTTTTTTAAAGAATCCACAAAAAAATCAAGTTCTTCCAGGGTGTTGTACAAGGCAAAGGAAGCTCGCAGAACAGAAGTCAGATTTAAGCTTTTCAGCAACGGCTCGGCACATAACATTCCGGAACGGGCGGCAATACCCATTTTGTCCAGCATCATGGCAATGTCGGCAGGATGCGCACCTTCAATGGACATGGAAAAAACAGGAATTTTTTCATAGACCTGGCCGTAATAAGTCCCCGGTATTCCGTAAATGGTGCATCCGTCAATTTCCCGGAGCAGTTGTATGGCTTTTTCTGTAATGGTTTTTTCGTATTCTTCTATGGCTCCGCTGTCTAATTCCTGAATAAATTGTACCGCTGCGCCAAGACCCGCCATGCCAATATAATTGGCTGTTCCGGCCTCAAATTTCAACGGTAACTGAGCGTAAGTAGTTCCTTTTTCAAGGGAAACACTCTCTATCATATCTCCTCCGCCCTGCCAGGGCACCATTTCTTCCAGAAATTTTTCTTTCCCGTAAAGGATTCCGGTACCGGTAGGACCGTACAGCTTGTGCCCCGAAAAAACGTAAAAATCAGCATCCGTTTCCCGAACATCAACTTTTTGATGCACGATCCCCTGAGCCCCGTCCACAACTACGGGAACCTGGTAATAATGGGCAATTCGAATGATCTCGGCAAGGGGATTCACAATTCCCAGGACATTTGATATGTGTGTTAATGCCAACAATTTTGGCGGATCTCCGGGTTTGTCCAGGATCTGTTCCAGCTTTTTGGGATCCAGGGCTCCGGTCTGGTCCATTTCCCAGACTTCCAGCAACGCTCCGGTGCGTTGACACATCATTTGCCAGGGAACGATGTTGGAATGATGCTCGGCCCGGGTGATGATAATACGGTCTCCCGGACGCACATACGTTTGTCCGAAAGAAAACGCCAGTAAATTCAGAGAGGCCGTAGTCCCTGAAGTAAATATGATCTCGTTTTCAGAAGCAGCATTTATAAAATCCCGGATAGTTTTTCGTGCTTTATCGTAACTCTCTGTACATTGCACGCTCAGGTAATGAACAGCCCGGTGAATGTTACCGTTCATACTCCCGTTCATGTCCCGGAGGACTTTCAGAACAGGCTCGGGTTTCTGGGTTGTAGCGCTGTTATCCAGGTAAACGAGTGGCTTTCCGTACACTTTCTGTTGCAGGGCCGGAAAACGATCCCTGATTTGTGATATATTCATACTTCAAAGATAATAAATGTATATTTGCATGTGTATAAAATACCGTTAAAATGTACGAATACATAAAGGGATCCATTGCCTATGCAGATCCGACCCAGGCTGTTATTGAGACCTCAGGAATCGGTTATCACATAATGATCTCGCTGCAAACTTATTCTGCCATACACACCCAAAAAGATATCCTGTTGTGGCTGCATTTACTGGTCAAAGAAGATGCTCACCTGTTATACGGTTTTGCCACACGTGATGAACGGGAAATTTTCCGTCTTTTGATAAGTGTTTCCGGTGTGGGACCAAATACGGCACGGATGATCCTTTCTGCCATGAGCAACCAGGAGATCCGGGATGCCCTGATCACTTCCGATGTGGTCAGAATAAAAAGTATTAAGGGTATTGGGACCAAAACGGCAGAAAGAATGATCATTGAACTAAAAGACAAAATGATGAAAGTGGGCCTGGAGTCTTCTCCTTCGGGTGGTACTTTGCAACCTGTTTCGAAAACCGGGGCAGAGGCTGCCGCAGCCCTGCAACAATTGGGATTTCAACGTTCTGCTGTGGAAAAAGTACTTTCCAGGCTTCAAAAAGAAAATCCCGCATACAGCCTGGAAGAATTGATCAGGCTTGCTCTTAAGATTTTATAATTTTTAAAAATAACTATATTTGTACCATTAACCATTAATCATTTTAATACAATGAACATTCCGGAAAATCTTAAGTACACTAAAGAACACGAGTGGGTAAAAATTGAAGGGGACCGGGCAATAGCAGGCATTACCGAACATGCCCAGGCTCAATTAGGCGATATCGTTTTCGTAGACATCCAGACGATGGGCGAAACACTGGCCAAAGATGAGGTCTTTGGTGCCATTGAAGCGGTTAAAACGGTAGCCGACGCCTTTATGCCTTTATCCGGAACAATAGAGGAAGTCAACGAAGTACTGGAAGGAGACCCCCAGTTAGTCAATAAAGATCCTTACGGTGAAGGCTGGATGGTAAAAATCAAAATGACGAACCCCGGTGAAGTGGACGAATTGCTTGACGCTGCTGCTTACCGGAAGTTGATCGCATAAATGAAAACAAGCTTTGGAAGCGATAATCACTCCGGAGTGCATCCACTTGTGCTTAAGGCAATAGCGGAAGCAAACGATGATTATCAGCTCTCTTATGGAGAAGACGAATATTCGGACCGGGCCGGCAAGTTGTTCCAAGGCTTTTTTGGTCAGCAATCCCGCGTTTTCTTTGTTTTTAACGGAACGGGGGCGAATGTTCTTTGTCTCCGGGCGCTTACTCAATCTTATCATTCTGTGATATGTGCCCGTACGGCACATATTAACCAGGATGAATGCGGGGCTCCGGAACGCTTTACGGGATGCAAACTCATTCCGGTAGAAACCAAAGACGGGAAACTGACCCCGGAACTAGTTACACCTCATCTGCAGGGCTTTGGTTTTCAACACCATTCACAACCTAAAGTCATTTCCATATCGCAAACCACCGAACTGGGAACTGTTTATACCCCGAATGAGATCGGGGTCCTGGCAGATCTGGCACACCATTACCAAATGTACCTGCACATGGATGGATCCAGACTGGCCAATGCCGCTGCTTTCCTTGACCTTCCACTGGATAGCATAACCGGGAAATCCGGGGTGGATGCACTGTCGTTCGGAGGTACAAAAAACGGAATGTTAATGGGAGAAGCCGTTGTGTTTTTTCATCCGGAACAAGCCGAAAACTTTTTGTACATAAGAAAACAATCCATGCAGTTGTTTTCAAAAGGCCGGTACGTAGCTGCACAATACCTGGCATATCTGGAAAATGACCTGTGGCTTGAAAATGCTCGTTATGCCAATGCCATGGCACAGTACCTGGCCGTTGAAGCAAGAGATATACCCGGAGTGACCATTACTCAAAAAGTGGAGAGCAACGCCGTCTTTGCCATAGTACCTGAAAAAGCCCGTGAGAAACTGGCAGAAAAACATTTTTTTTACACCTGGGACCAGGCAACCGGAGAAGTTCGCTGGATGTGTTCATTCAACACCCGAAAGTCTCACATAGATTCTTTTATTAACGATTTAAAAAACACGTTATTATGAACGAAGAAGTAAAAATCACCCGGCTGTTCGACTTGTTGGAGCGCCTGCAAAAAACTTACCCCAAAGAAGACATTCTGGCCGGAAAAGTGGATGGTTTATGGAGAAAATACAGTTCAAAGGAATATTCGGAAATATCTCACCTTTATGCGTATGGGTTTTTAGAGTTGGGTCTGAAGCCGGGAGATAAGGTCATAACGGTCATGAACAACCGTCCCGAATGGAATTTTACGGACATGGGGACCGCACTTTCCGGTCTGGTACATGTTCCGGTATATAGTACTTTGAGTGAAGACGATTTCCTGTATATCATCCCCCATTCCGACGCAAAAGTTATGATCATAGGTTCAGCCGCATTGTATAAGCATCTGGCACCGGTCATTTCTAAATTGGAGAACCCTCCCCTTATTTTTACCATAGATGAAGTGGAAAACGTCCGGAACCTGGACGAGATCCTTCAATCGGGCGAAGAAAACAAGGCAAAATGGGAACCTGTAATTGAAGAAAACAAAAAGACCATTACACCCGACACATTGCTCACCATCATTTATACTTCCGGAACCACCGGGACTCCCAAGGGAGTAATGCATGCACACAGCAGTATTGTTTTTAATTTCCTGGGACATGCCGCACAACAGGTAATGAACGCTTCACACCGTTACCTTAGTTTTCTGCCGTTATGCCACATATACGAAAGAACAATGAACTATGAGTTCCAGTCTTTGGGGATCAGCATTTATTATGCGGAAAATATGGGAACCATTGCCCGTGATCTGAAAGATATTCAGGCGGACGGGTTCTGCGCGGTCCCCCGTGTCATAGAGATGATGTACAAGAAACTGGAAGACGCTGGAAAAAGCCTTTCGGGTATAAAACGAATTATCTACAGATGGGCCTGGAATTTCGGAAATACTTTCGACTACGAAAACCTTACTTTTTGGCGTGTCACCTTAAACAAATTGTTTGACAAACTGGTATATAGCAAATGGAGGGCCAATCTGGGAGGCCACGAAATGTTGATAGTGACCGGCGGATCTTCCATAAGGGCATGTATAATACGTCTTTTCTCTGCCGCAAAAATGTACATTTACGAAGGGTACGGTCTGACAGAAACCGCTCCGGTAATTGCCGTGAATAATCCTAAAGACAGGATCCGGAAAATCGGAACGGTCGGAAAGATCATGGATGGGACCGAGGTGAAATTTGCACCAGACGGTGAGATCTTAACCCGTGGACCTCATTTGATGATGGGCTATTATAAAGACCCTCAGGCCACAAAAGAGGCCATAGACACTGAAGGCTGGTTTCACACCGGCGATGTAGGAGAAATGGTTAACGGCATTTTCCTCCGGATCACAGACCGTAAAAAAGAAATCTTCAAACTTTCCAACGGGAAATATGTGGCTCCACAACTTGTGGAAAACAAACTTAATGAATCTCCTTACATTGAAAGCTCCCTGGTCATTGGCAGCAATCAAAAGGTAGCTTCTGCTATCATCATACCAAACAGTGTACTTCTACAAGACTGGGCTGCACACCATAAAATGGTATTCCAGGATCTGGACAATCTATACAGGACTAAAGAGGTAAATGACCTGATACACAAAGAGATCGAGCGTATTAACAAATCCCTTGCCCCTCACGAACAAATCAAGTTTTTCCGCCTTGTAGATGATGAATGGAGTACAGCCAATGGCCTGCTTTCACAAACCCTCAAATTACGCAGGGTGCAATTGAACAAACACTACGAAAAAATCATAGCCGACATATACAGTGATACGAAAGGCAAATGAACAGGACAAGCCGGCACTCCGGGAAATCTGGAGTGCCGCTTTTAACGATCCGCTTTCCTATGCGGATTTTGTTCTGGACCACTGCCTGAAACTGGGAACGGTCCTCTATGACGACCCGGGCAGATCGTTTGTTACCCTCTTCCCTCTAACCCTTCAACAAAAAGGAATAACCCTGTTGCAGGGTTTTTATATTTACGGATTGGCGACACATCCCGCGCAGCAGGGAAAAGGGCACGGCTCCCGATTGCTGACCAGGGCTGTTGAGAACACACCTTTCTGCCTTCTTTATCCCGCAACTTCTGAATTACAGCGCTTTTATCGTAAAAGAGGATTTACAACCCCTGTCCGTATACCGGGTGCCGTATCCACACAAATATCCTTACCGGATGTTCAGGATACCCGGCCGGAACGTTTTTACAGGAAATACCTGAAAGATGCCGGTGATCAGGATTTTGTATTTCTCTGGTCAGCCTCGATGTTTGCATTTGCATTGGGGGAGTGTTTTTTCAGAAAGGGGTTCGTCAGTCCTCCCTGGTTTTGTTACCCGGAAAATGGGCAGATGCTATGTAAACCTTTTTTAAGTCCAAAAGGATCAGAAAAGAGGTCCTATACACACGGATGGGGAATGTTTCAGGTCAACGTTCCCGAATTTGATCCGGGAAAAAGCATCTTATATCTCCCTTTAGATTGATTCTCAGAAAGTTATTCTATAATAGCCCAGTGGCAGCAAACCCGTTTGATATGTAGTTTTCATACCTTCCAACTTGACATCATATTCGTAAGAATATATGTTTTTCATATTGGTGAAATTACGGATCTCCACGCCTACCTCATGCGTAATACTTCTTTGTTGTATTTTTGCCCATGCCTTAAGATCTCCACGCATATAAAAAGGGTGCTGAGGAACATAGGCTTCCTCAAAAATATAAACCGTTGCCCCACTCGATCTGGAAGCTTCCAGGTCAACGGGGATATAACGTTGTCCTCCCGCCAGGGCAAATTTAATATCGCCTCCGAAAGACCAGATGTTTTTTGCCGAGGGATTTTTTGTTACCTCAAATTCCTTGCCTATCAGTAAATTAGAAACAAAATTTCCGTTATACCGGGTGTTTCTCAAAATGTTGTCAATACTTCTGAATTTACTTTCAAAAACAGATGCAGTAACCATGTAATACCAACCTTGTGAGAGAAAACGTTCCAGGGTAAGTTCCAGGCCGTAATTATATCCGGTCCCGTCACTTACATAAACCCGTCCGTATTTGTCAAATTGCATACCTCCTAAGTTGATCACGGCATAATACGGTTCGTAAAGATCAACCGGTATGTTATACAGGTATTGATAATAGACTTCTGTTTTCAAACGTGTTGCGGGTGCAAGGCGCCACTGGTAGCCTAAAACCAGGTGATGCGCCCGGGTCATATCCAGGTATTTGTTGGGATATATTTTGCTGTCAACGGCCTGTGAAAATAATTTTGTCATATAAATCTCCAGGCCCTGGTACTGACTGTGCAATCCATACCCAAAGGTCAGTTCGTGTTTGTCTTTAAATTTCCAGGAAACACCTACCCGCGGATCAATGTTCCAGGTTTGATTAAGTATCAGGAATTGAGCATTTACCCCGGCATCAAGGGTTACTTTTGAGGTAGCTCTGTAAGATATTTCAGAAAATCCCTGAAGTTGAAATGTAGATCCAATTTCGTTAACATCTTTGGGGTAAGTTGTCTTTGAATAATCGTTGGATATGAATTTATAGGCCAGACGTTTCCCGGTTATGCCCGATCTCAGGGAGAGGCGGCTTCCCAGTTTTGCGTTGTGAACCGCCTGTATACTTTGAAATTCCCTCATCAGTAAGGCATCCTGGCTCCGCTCTTTCTGAAGGGATTCGGGGTTCAGTGAATCAATCTGTGCCGAGAAAGAAGAAAGGGAACTGGACAGCGATATTTTCAAGGACTGGTTGTGCCCCAGCGTTTTCTGGTACTGAAGTCCTACAACGCCCATTCCGGATTGTGTCGCAATATCATCTGCATAATTGTAAAAATCAGATTCCCCGTTCACAATGCTTACATTGCCCAGACCTCCTATAGCAAAAAGAGAAAAAGTGCCACTTTTTGCCGTAGGAATATTTACTTTTGCAGTGAAATCCTGGTATCTGGGAACCGCTGAACCTGTACCGAATTCAAATCCCAGGTAAGCCAGGGCATCCAGGAAAGAATACCGGTATGAAGCCAGGTATGAAGCTTTGAGCTTTTTTGAAATGGGTCCTTCTACTCCAAACTCAAGGCCATTGAGCCCCAGTTGTCCGGTAAACTCATGCACGTCGTAATTTCCCTCGCGTAAATGAATGTCAAAAACACCCGAATAAGCATTTGTATATTCAGCAGGAAAAGCACTCGTATAAAAATCAGAATTAGATAACGTATTGACATTCAGCATGCTTATTGCTCCTCCGGTGGCACCCCCATCGGCAAAGTGGTTTGGGTTGTATATGTCCACCCCTTCCATGCGCCACAACAAACCAAAGGGAGAATTACCCCTTACCACTATATCGTTACTTGAATCATCAGGTGTACCTACTCCGGCAAAATTCTGTGCCATTCTGGAAATATCGCTCATAGCCCCTGCATACCTTTCTGCATCGGCAACAGAAAAAGTTCTTCCCGTTACCGAAGCCATTTCATTTACAGGACGGAGTTTGTCCCTCTCAGCAGTGATCACCAATTCCTCCACAGTCAGCACGTCCTCTCTCATTTTAACATTCAGGACCAATTCTTTACCTGAATTGAGGGCGATATTCTCCATATATATGGTTTCCAGACCAATGCTGGAAAAAAGAACAGTGATTCTTCCAACCGGGACGTTCGGAACATTGTAATAGCCGTCTATATCACTGTACGTGGTAAGGTAACCGCTGTTGTTTACAACTATAGCCACTCCAACCAAAGGTTGACCGGACACCTCATCTACGATACGCCCTTTCACAGTCTGCACCAACGGCTGTTGAGCAGAAGCCTGTACAAACATCAAACATAGTGTCAGCCACAATAGGAATCGTTTCACTATAAAAAGAAAATATTAAGTATACAAATTGACAAAAGTAGTACTTTTTTTTGGTCGTTCGTTAACGATTTAAATAAGAATTATGTATTTTTTATTCAAATAAAATGCTTTTTTGAATTCATTAACAATAAGTTGTGTCTTATTAGCGGCCCAGATACAGCAGTAATACTGAAATATCAGCCGGCGATACCCCGGGAATCCTTGAAGCCTGCCCAATTGTCTTTGGTTTTATTCTCTGCAACTTCTGCCTTGACTCCATAGAGAGCGAGTTCATGGCTGTGTAATCAAATATGTCCGGAATAGAAACTGCATCCAGGCGAAGAATTTTTTGTGCAAATGCGCTTTCTCTCTCTATGTAACCTTTATATTTAATGGCGATTTCAACAGACTCATAAACCTCTTCTGAAGAAGAGTCCGTACCACAAAGTGTTCCACGTGGAACAAACCCCACAATCTTATCCCATGTTACCTGGGGCCTGCTTAGTAATTCTGAAAATTTTTTCTTTGTCAAAACAGGTGCCGACTTTGCGTTTTCCAACATTTCATTTGCCATATCAGGACTCAGGGAATTCTCCTCCAGCCAGGTTAACAAGGCGTCTCGCTTTTCTGTTTTCTTTTTATAATGATCATATCTTGATGTATCTGCCAAACCCAGCTCGTAACCCAGCGGAGTTAATCTTTCGTCTGCATTGTCTTGTCTTAATAATATCCGGTATTCTGCTCTTGAAGTAAACATCCTGTATGGTTCGTCCACTCCTTTTGTTATAAGATCATCAATCAGAACCCCTATATAGGCTTGGTCACGCTTAAGAATAACCGGATCCATTCCGTTGAGCTTCCGGTGTGCATTTATGCCAGCCATGACTCCCTGTGCGGCGGCTTCTTCATAACCCGTTGTCCCGTTTATCTGTCCGGCAAAATACAAATAGGGTATATGTTTTACTTCCAGCGAATGCAATAATTGCGTTGGGGGAAAGTAATCGTACTCTATTGCGTATGCAGGGCGGTAAAACACCGCGTTTTCGAAACCCTTAATTCTTCTAAACGCCTGATATTGAATATCTATGGGTAGCGAAGAAGAAAACCCTTGTAAATAGTATTCGTGTGTGTTCCATCCTTCCGGTTCCAGAAACAATGGATGTTGCTCTTTGTCTGCAAACGTTCTTAGCTTGTCTTCTATACTCGGGCAATAACGGGGCCCTTTCCCTCCTATTCTTCCCGCAAAGAGAGGTGAATCGTTGAACCCTTCTTTCAATTTTTCATGAACAGCCGAATTGGTATATATTATGTAACAATTCTTTTGTGTCCCTGATCTTTGTATTGCAGAAGGTTCTTCCAGGAATGTAA